>NZ_JAYGID010000004.1:0-15516 GCF_034931685.1 Synechococcus sp. CCY9202 | reverse complement strand
GTGGCGTGCAGCCCCTGTTCAGCTTCAGCGAGGGCCGCACCTTCCGCACGGCGGTGCGGCTGCGGCGCCGGGCGGCCCCCGGGGAGGAAAGCCGGCTGGGCCTGCTCGCCCTCTGCCACGGCTGCGGCGACCAGCAGGTGCAGAGCCTGCTGCAGCTGCGTCGCTGGGCGCCCTGCCTCTGCCGCCAGGCTCCGGCAGGGGACCCCACCCCCCTGGCGATCAGCGGCCCCCTCTGGATCGGCCCGCTGCAGAATCCCGACGTGCTCGGCGCCATGGCCCCTGGGGCGGCAGAGGCACCGATGCCGCCGGCGGAGATGACAGTGTCGCCACTGCCGGCTCTGGGGACTCTCCTGGAACCCGCCAGCCTGAAGCTGTTGCAGCGCCTGCAGGCCGATCCGGGCACGGTGGCGCGTTGCTGGCCCACCGCGGAGATCGGCCGCCGGCTGGGAGGAGGTCCGCCCCGGCTGGAGGCGATGATCCAGCGGTTGCGCCAGCTGGGCCACGGCGCCTGGGCCAGCGGTGTGATGGCAGCCCAGCTGCGCAGCGATGCCCCGTGGCCTTTGCTGCTGGAAGTGGCGCGTGCGGCTCAGGCTGATTCGCGCCGGCCTGCCGAGCCGGGCCACTTCCGCCGGGACACTGCTAAATAGATTCGGCTTGCGTTCCAGCCCTGGTCATGGCCTCTGAAATCTTTGGCACCGCTGCTCTGTTCTGGGTGCTCATCCCCGTGGGGCTTGCCGGTGGCGTGTTGCTGCTGAAGCTCCTGAACGACTGACGCATCGGCTACCGATGCGCTCGTAGGCTCAGCCTGGTAGCGCATCCTCCATGCAGGTTCTGGTTGTTGGTGGAACGGGCACACTTGGCCGGCAGATCGCCAGGCGGGCCCTGGATGCCGGCCATCAGGTGCGCTGCATGGTGCGTTCCCCCCGCAAGGCCTCCTTCCTGCAGGAGTGGGGCTGTGAGCTCACCCGGGGGGATCTGATGGATCCTGAGAGTCTCGATTACGCCCTCGAAGGCCAGGAGGCGGTGATCGACGCCGCCACGGCCCGAGCCACCGATCCGGGCAGCGCTTACGACATCGACTGGACCGGCAAGCAGAACCTGTTCGCCGCCTGCAGCCGCGCCGGCGTCAAGCGGCTGGTGTTTCTGTCGTTGCTGGATGCGGCCCTGCACCGCAGCGTGCCGCTGATGGAGATCAAGGCCTGCACCGAGGCCTGGCTGGAGGCTTCCGAGTTCGACTACACGATCCTGCGGGGCGTGGCCTTCATGCAGGGTCTGATCAGTCAGTTCGCGATCCCGGTGCTCGAGAGCCAGACGGTGTGGGTGAGTGGGGTTCCCACGCCGATCGCCTACATGAACACGCAGGACCTGGCCGCCTTCGCCGTGGCCGCCCTGGAACGGCCTCAGACCGTGCGGAAGGCATTCCCGGTGGTGGGGCCGAGGGCCTGGAACACCGGTGAGATCACCCAACTGTGTGAGCGCTACAGCGGCCGTGAGGCACGGGTGTTCCGGGTGCCGCCGCTGCTGTTGAAGGGGATGCAGGCTGTGGCCAGTTTCTTTGAAGCCAGCCTCAACGTGGCCGAGCGGCTCGCCTTCGCCGAAGTGACCGGAGGCGGCCGTCCGTTGGATGCGCCGATGGAGGAGAGCTATGCCGCCTTCGGCCTCGATCCAGCTGCTACCACCAAACTGGAGGATTACCTGAAGGAGTACTACGACACCATCCTCAAACGCCTGCGCGACATGGAGGCCGATCTCGATAAGGATGCCAAGAAGAAGCTGCCGTTCTGAACAAACCTGGCCTGACAGAGTGCCCTGGGCCTGATTCACGCCCTGGTGATCAGCGGCATCGCCCCCTGTTGGTCACAAGCAGAGGGTGCGTCCGGCGGGGCCTGGGGATATCGCGTAACGTTGTCATTGGATTTCTTGCGTTTCTGGGAAGATACTTCTCAGAGCTGGGCCATGGTCTAGACTGGCGGTTGTGCAGTTAACCCGATAAATCGCCGATGTTTACTCTTCAAAGAGCCACCCAGATCTTCCCCGAAACCCTCTCCGCCGATGTGGTTCCGGCCATCACGGCCCGCTTCCGCCTGTTGAGTGCAGAGGATCAGCTGGCCCTGATCTGGTACGCCTACCTCGAGATGGGAACCACGATCACGGTGGCCGCCCCTGGCGCCGCACGCATGCAGTTCGCGGAGCCTGTGCTCAACCAGATCAAAGCCATGGGGGCGGCGGAGCAGACCCAGGTGATGTGTGATCTGGCCAACCGCAGCGACACCACCATCTGCCGCGCGTATTCCAACTGGTCGGTGAATATCAAACTGGGCTTCTGGTATCAGCTCGGTGAGTGGATGGCCGCCGGTCTGGTGGCCCCGATTCCCAAGGATTACCAGCTCTCCGCCAATGCCTCGGCCGTTCTCACCGCCCTGAAGGGGGTGGAGCAGGGTCAGCAGATCACCCTGCTGCGCAACTTCGTGGTGGACATGGGCTTTGATCCTCAGAAAGGAGAGGGTCAGCGGGTGATGGAGCCAATCGTGGCTCCCACGCCGGAAGACCAGCGCCAGAAGGTGTTCATCGAAGGGGTGATCAATCCCACGGTGAATTCCTATATGGATCTGCTCAACGCCAACGATTTCGACAACCTCATCAAGCTCTTTCTGCCGGATGGAGCGCTCCAGCCCCCCTTCCAGAAGCCGATCGTGGGCACCGATGCCATTCTGAGCTTCTTCCGGGAAGAGTGCCAGAACCTGCGCCTGCTGCCCGAGCGGGGCTATGCCGAACCCACCGATGGGGATTTCACCCAGATCAAGGTGACCGGCAAGGTTCAGACCCCCTGGTTCGGGGCCAACGTGGGCATGAACGTCGCCTGGCGCTTCCTGCTCAACCCGGAAGGCAAGATCTACTTCGTGGCCATCGATCTGTTGGCTTCCCCCGCCGAGCTGCTCAAGTTCGCTCGTTGAGGCCTGCCACCCGAACCGGTCTTCTGCTGGCATGCACGATCCTGCTGGCCTGGCTGATCAGCCTGGCCAGCCTGGTGATGGTGGATCCGTCTCGGCTGCCCTGGCAGCTGGTGCTGCTGGCCGTGCTCGGACGCACCTTTCTGCAGACAGGCCTCTTCATCGTCGGCCACGACGCGATGCACGGCACCCTCTGGCCAGAGCGGAAGCGCTGGAACCACAGGATCGGTGCCCTGGCCCTGCAGCTGTACGCCGCCCTGCCCTACCGCGCCTGCCGCCGCAATCACCACCGGCATCATCGGGCGCCGGTCAGCGCTCTCGATCCGGATGGTCCTCCCCATCCCGGCAGTGGTGTGGTGAGCTGGTACATCCGCTTCATGGCGGGGTATCTGTCCTGGCTCCAGATGATGCGCTTGCTCGGCGGCTGGGTCCTTCTGGCTCTGGTGGCCCAGGTGTTGTCCGTGGCTCTGGTCAACACGGGCGCTGGCAGCAGTGCTGTATCCGCCATCAGCAATGTCTTGCTGTTCTACAGCCTGCCGCTGCTGTTGAGCTCTCTGCAGATGTTTGCCTTCGGGACCTATCTCCCCCACCGACAGCAGCGTCACAGCCAGGGCCTGGGTGCGATTGAAAGCCTGAATCTTTCAGCGCCGCTGTCCCTGCTGGCCTGCTATCACTTCGGCTATCACCGAGAACACCACCAGTGGCCGGATCTGGCCTGGTTTCAACTTCCTGAGCGGAGATCCAGCGCGCTGCCAACCGCCCATCCGTTACGCTCGTTACCAAGGTGTATGAAGCTGAGCAGACCCCAGCCGACAGCCTCTTCAAGATCATGAACATGAACGATTCTATTGTGACCGGCTGGAGTGAACAGGAAGAGGCCATTGCTCGCGGGGCGTTCGATCGTGCCCAGCGGCGGGCTGTGCACGTCCTGATTGAGGCGATCAGGGTGCAGTCTGGCCGCCTGGATTCGATTGATTCAGTCTGGAATCTGCATGATTTTCTCAGCACACAGCGCTACCAGATCGAGGGGCGTTTCGATTTTCGTCTCGATGGAATTCTGTTTGTTTTCGCCAGTCTGGTGAAGGAGAAATTGCTTTCTCTCGAAGAACTTGAGGGTCTCGGAGACGAGAAGCTGGCCAAAATCAAGGCCATGTCCCTGTTCTGAACTGTCGTTGCGATCTCTCCAGAAGCGTCGCGGCTGGCCGGGTAAACTCTTCGATTGTGCTGCTGGACGGATGTCGATTGCGCAGATCAAGAACCTGCAGCGCCGCCTCGCCAATCTTGAGCAGGAAGCGATCGAGGAGATCAACCGGGCCTGCGGCCATGAGCTCTGGCAGAGCCTCGGTTTCGATGCTCTCGATACACTTGAGGATCCGGATCGTCGCTCGCGGGCGAACTACTACTACGGCCAGCTGCAAACGGTGCGTGAACTGCGCGACGTCATCAGCTGAGCGAGCCGCACGCACCACAGCCAGGCCTCCCTATCCGCCGCCGCCGGCCCGCCCCGATTTCCCACCGCCGGCCCGTCCGCCCCGACCCGGGGAGCGCCGGCCAGAGGGGCTCCTGGCTGCCGACAGCGTACGGAGCGATGGCTGCCCGCTCGCGGGTTGACGCAACAGCCCCTGCACACGGCGATCCTCTTCGGGGGTCAGCGCACGCCAGCGGCCTGGATCCAGGCCGCTCAGGTCCAGGGGAGGCTCTCCATCCATCAGGTCGATGGAGGCGCGTACCAGCCGCAGGGTGGGATGGCCCACCGCGGCAGTCATCCGACGCACCTGGCGGTTGCGACCCTCCCGCAATTGCAGCTCCAGCCAGGCGGTGGGAATGGCGAGGCGATGGCGGATCGGCGGCACCCGCTCCGGCAGTTGCGGTGCTGGCAGGAGGACACGAGCGCGGGCCGGCAGGGTGCGCTGTCCCTGCACCATCACCCCCTCGGCCAGCCGCTGCAGGGGCTCGGCACTGGGTTCACCTTCCACCTGGACCCAGTAGGTGCGCCAGTGGCCCCAGGCTGGATCGGTGAGGCGATGTTGCAGTGGGCCGTGGTTAGTGAGCAACAGCAGGCCCTCACTGTCTGCATCCAGGCGGCCGGCGGCATAGACGCCAGGCACCGGAATGAAGGAGGCCAGGCAATCCCAGCGACTTTCAGGTTCCGGCGTGAACTGGCTCAGGACCCCATAGGGCTTGTGGAAGAGCAGATGGGTCAGAGGCGGGCCTGCCAGAGGTTCACCACGCCGATCGCGATCAGCAGCAGTCCGAGATCCATCGACAGAGGAGGCAGAACCATGGGGCGCAGCGGTGATCCGGGTGAAAGCGCAGCGACCCTAGGGCCCTCGACCGGCCACCCGGTGGGAACGGAGCGGGCCGGAAGGGCGAGATCTAGACTGAGGGCAGTGATCTTCGTCTGCCCCGCCACCGCCGCATGATTGAAACCTCGGGAGTGATTGAGAAGGAACAGGGCAACGGCTTCTATCTGGTGACCCTGGAGCAGCCCGCTGGGCACCAATGTCTGTGCCGTGCGGCCGGCAAGCTCACCAAGTTCCGCATCAAGCTCCTCGCCGGCGACAAGGTGCTGGTGGAGATCAGCCCCTACGACCTCACCCGCGGCCGCATCACCTACCGCGAGCGCAACGCCGGAGCCACCGGCCCCCGGCCGGGCGGCAATCGTCCCGGCGGCCCCCGTCGCCGCTGAGGCGATGGTTCAGAGCTGAGCCGATTCAGATCAGGCTCAGCTCTGACCTCCTGTTGTCTCAGCCCACCGCCGCACCCAGCAGGGATTCGATCGCGGCCTTGAATTCGCTGCGTTGCTTGACGCCGCGGAACTGCTGTTTGAGCTCCTTGCCGAAGAACAGCTGCACCGTTGGGGTGCCGCTGACACCAGCCTGAACGGCAATCTCCTGATCGGCATCGATGTCGATCTCGACACCTTGGGCACGCCCGCCGAGTTCCTCCAGCACCCGCTTCAGCTGGGGCTTGAGCACGTGGCAGGGGCCACAGGTGGGAGAGGTGTAGACCACCAGCAAGGGCTTGCTGCTGTCGTGGTACAGCTTGCGCAAGGCGTAGCCCCCTTTCTGCCAGAGAGCATCAGGATCGAAATTGTCGCCGTCGCTGGTGACGGTTCGCACCGGTTCACCGGCCGGGGCCGGATCCACCGGATCGTGGCTCACGGTCACCGCCAGATCGTGGTGGGTGAGCCAGCGCTCCGCAGCCAGGGCGGCCTGGCAGCCGCTGCCGGCGGCGGTGATGCCCTGGCGCCATTCCGCATCGGCCACGTCACCGGCGGCGAACACGCCCTCCAGGCTGGTTTCGGGTCGGCCCGGCCGGGTCACGAGGTAGCCGAGCGAATCGAGTTCCAGCTGGCCGCGCACCAGACGGGTGTTGGGGGTATGACCGATCGCATAGAAGAGGCCGCGCACGGCCAGCTCCTCCGTGGCGCCCTGGCCTGTGCTGCCTGAATCGGTGGCCGCCGCGCTCGTGTCGCTCAGGGTGAGGCTCTCCAGCCAGCCGTTGCCGCTGGCCCCCACGACCTGACGGTTCCAGTGCACGGTGATGGCGGGGTTGGCCAGCACCCGATCGGCCATGGCGGCGCTGGCGCGCAGTTTGTGGGTGCGCACGATCAGGTGGACACGGCTGCCGTATTTGGTGAGGTACACGGCCTCTTCGCAGGCGGAATCACCGCCTCCCACCACGGCGAGCTCAGCATCGCGGTATTGGGGCGTGGCGCCATCACAGATGGCACAGGCGCTGATGCCATGGCTCCAGAAGGTCTCCTCCTCAGGCAGGCCCAGGCGGTTGGCGCTGGCCCCGGTCGCCAGGATCACGGACTGGGTTTCGATCACCCGGTCTTCGGCGGTGATCCGGTAGGGACGGCGGGAGAGATCGATGGCGCTGACATCGGCTTCCACCAACCGGGTACCCCACCGCACCGCCTGGGCCTTCATGCGGTCCATCAGGTCCGGGCCGAGGATGCCGTCCGGAAAGCCTGGGAAGTTTTCCACGTGGGTGGTGGTCATCAGCTGACCACCGGGAATGCCGCCGTCCTGGAAGCCGGTGATCAGCACCGGGCTGAGGTTAGCGCGAGCGGCATAGATGGCTGCGGTGTAACCGGCGGGCCCGGAGCCCACGATCACGAGGTTCTCCGGAGCGGGACTCAGCGACGACTCTGCCCCTGGAGACGGTGCGTCCACGGACGGCGGCGTTCCCATCGGCTTAGGCGGAATGACTATGAGTTGAGCCTAGGGGATGGCTGAGCAGGTCGTGGCGATGCTGGCCAGAGACCGATCAGATCTCGAGCAGGCCGTCGGTTTCGGGGTGCTGACCTTCACCCAGCCGGCGCGGCACCATCAGCACGTTGGCCTCAAGCATTTCAGGATGTTCCTCAAGGCAGAGGAGCCACTCGCGGAACTCCTCGTTCAGGGCAAAACTGTCTTCGTACTGTTCAAGGGCGTCAAGCGTGGCCCGTCGCGCGAGGGCCCAGCAGACGGCCACCGTTAGGCGTCGATGCACCGAGGCGTCCATGGATTGATGGGCGGATGCGCACACGCTGCCGGTCCATCGGCTGGTTCGTGGTGTCGGTTGACACAACGTTGTAGATCAAGCCACACCAGCTCTATCACAAAACTGCATGTGAAGCACTGCGACGCAAAAAATCGGGAAGCTGGGGGCCGCCCAGCCGGATCACGTCCCCAGCCCGGTCGCGCAGGGCCTGCAGCGGCAGACCGGTTGAGGGCATCGAGCCGGCGGATTCCGGAGCCTGTTCGCTGCTGCGGCTGCGGATCAGATAGGGCTCGCTCAGCGACCAGCTGCGGGCGTAGCGCATCAGCAGGGGGTCGGCCGGCGCGAACACGTAGGAGCACTGGCGCGGCACCGGCTCAAGGGCGGCACGGCTGCCATCCATGCGCACCGCCCGGGTGATCCCCTGCAGGAAACGGGTGCGGGTCACCACCGTGGTGAGGTAGGCCACCACCCGCAGCCGCGGCGCATCAAAACCCTCGGCGCACATATCGATGCTCACCAGCCAGCGGCCCTCGCCGCGCTGAAAAGCCTGCAGGCGATCGTTGGCCTCGGGATCCTGCGAGTGCACCAGCTGCACCCGGTCGCCCTCCTCCTCCAGCAACCCGGTGATCCGGCGGGCGTGGGCGATGTCGCGGGCGATCACCAGGCCGCCCGCCTCGGGATGCTCCTGACGCACCTCCTCCAGTTTGCGCCGGGCCCGGATCAGCAGATGCAGGGCAATACTGCTGGAATCCCCCAGTTGGATGGCGCGCCGCAGGTTGCGGGCCCGCCAGCTCTCCCGTTCTTCAGCCGAGAGGGGTGAGGTTTCGCCATCGGGATCATCGGAGCGGCGGCCGTGATCCACGCAGCCGTCCTGGAAGCGGAACTCGAGGGGGCGCACATCACCGGCCGCGATCAGCTCCTGTGGTTCGACGCTGAGGTCGGGCACGATCCGTTCCACCGTCGTGTCGCCTTCGGTGGCCTGCACCCGGCGGGCGGCACAGAAGGCGAGGTTGTCGGCGCGGAACGGAGTGCCGGTGAGCCCCAGCCGCAGGCCGGCTGTGGCGGTGAGCCGGCTGAAGGCATGACCCCAGGCGCTGGCCTCCGGCTCGTCTGGATCGAGCCCGAGATGGTGCACCTCATCGGCGATCGCCATCCAGGCTCCCAGGCCTGGATCTGCCAGCAGAGCCGCCAGCCGTTCGCTGTGGCGACTTGCGCTCTGATAGGTGATCAGCAGACCGTGGCTGTCGGCGCTCCGCTGCGGCTGCTCGGGTTCCCAGAGGGCCAGGCGCAGCCCCAGACGGGCCGAGGAGGCCTGCCACTGGCCGCCGATGGAACTGCGGTGGCAGAACACCACGAAGCGGCTCAGGTGGCCGTCCCGGTGCAGCCGCTGAAAGCCAAGCAGGGCACCCAGCGTCTTGCCGGCGCCGGGACCGGCGTTGATCAGCACGTCGTGGCCGTTGGGGTGAGGCTGCAGCAAGCGGCGACGCAGCAGCTGCAGCAACAGCACCTGCCACTGGCGGGGCTGCACCGCAGAGCCGGCCAGGCTGCCCGGTTCCGGCCCCAGATCGAACGACGGCGAATTCATCGCCCGATTCTGCTGCCGTCTCGCTGGATCTTGAGCAATGGTTCCTATAGGTTTCCGGTCAGATCTGCCTATGTTCCGGCCAGGCGGGGCTCTGGTCTGCTTCGAGTCGCTCGTCTCCGTTCTGTCCTGGCGTCATGCCTGAACCCTCGCCTTTCTTCCCCGCCGAGCAGAAGGCCGTGCTGGAGCGCTGCTGGCGGCTCGAGTGCGACATCGATCCGATGATCCTGCGGGCCCGCATGCTGCGGCACCAGGGCTGGCCGTGCCAGGCGCTCTGCCTGGAACAGGAGCTGCTTCCGCTCTTCTGAGCCCCTGCGTCGCGTGTGGCGCGATTGTGGACCCCGTTGGTGGGCGACTCCACACAGCGGGCTGCCATCACAGCACCTGGGTCTCCTTAATGGAAGGGCAGGCCTTTGCTGAGGCTCCATTGACGAGGTTGTTGGTGCCGCGTGAGCGGCAGGCCGGTGAGTGTCGGGTGGCGGCAACGCCGGAGACCGTCCGCCGGCTGTGTGGACTGGGACTGGCCGTGAGCGTGGAGGCCGGGGCTGGAGAGGCCTCCGGCTACGGCGATACGGCCTACCAGGAGGCCGGGGCCGAGCTCTGCGCGCCGGAGGCCCTTCCCTGGGATGCGGCGGAGATCGTGCTCTGCGTGCAGCCGCCGCCGCTGGAGTCCTTGGCTCGCCTCAAGTCCGAGGCCCTGTTGATCGGCCTGCTGGCTCCCTACGGCGCCGATGCTCTGGCGGCGCTGCTGGCCGAGCGGGGGGCTTCGGCCATCGCCCTGGAACTGCTGCCTCGCATCAGCCGCGCCCAGTCGATGGACGTGCTCTCCTCCCAGGCGAACATCGCCGGCTACAAGGCGGTGCTGCTGGCGGCCAGCCAGCTGGATCGCTACATGCCGATGCTGATGACGGCCGCCGGCACGATTCAGCCCGCCCGGGCCCTGATCCTGGGGGCCGGCGTGGCCGGCCTGCAGGCCCTGGCCACAGCACGCCGTCTCGGTGCCGTGGTGACGGTGAGCGATGTGCGGCCCGCCGCCAAGGAACAGGTGGAATCCCTGGGGGGCCGCTTCCTCGAGCCTCCGGCGCAGCAGGAGCGTCCCGCTGAAGCCGGAGGCTATGCCCAGGCGGCCAGCGAGGCGTTTCTCGAGGCCCAGCGCCAGCAGCTGGCCGAACAGCTGGCCGTCTCCGATCTGGTGGTCTGCACGGCCCAGGTGCCTGGCCGCCCGGCACCGCGGCTGATCAGCGAAGCCATGCTGGATGGCATGCGCCCCGGAGCTGTGGTGGTCGATCTGGCGGTGGCCCAGGGGGGCAACTGCGCCGCCACCGTGGCTGGGGAAACGGTGATCCGCAACGGTGTGCGGCTGATCGGTGCCGATGCCCTGCCCAGCAGCGTGGCCAACCACGCCAGCGCGCTCTACGCCCGCAACCTGCTGGCGCTGATCGAGTATCTGGCCGAGCCCGCCGTCCCTGGGGAGGCCGCAGAGCAACGCCGTCAGCAGCTCGATCCGCAGGATCCGATCCTGGCCGGCTGCCTGTTCATCAGCCGGGGAGATTGCCTGCATCCGGAGGTGTTGCGCAGCGGCACCGCGGCCCAGGCCACAACCGCGGTGCCCGTGGCGGCCGCTGAATCCGTCACCGTGGGAGCCTCCCGATGATCGACATCACCAACGCCCTCTGGGTGCTGCTGCTCGGCAGCCTGCTGGGACTGGAGCTGATCGGCAAGGTGCCGCCCACCCTGCACACGCCGTTGATGAGTGGCGCCAACGCCATCAGCGGCATCACGGTGCTGGCCTCCCTCACCCTGATCGTCCGCGCCGGGGATCAGCCGGCCCTGCTGCTGCTGGGCTCGCTCTCGCTCGGTTTCGCTCTGTTCAACGTGATCGGTGGCTTTCTGGTCACCGATCGCATGCTCGCCATGTTCCGCCGCCGGGGAGACCGCTGATGGCCACGCTTCATTCGCTTGCCTCGTTGCTCTCCTCCGGCCTGGACTCCCTGCGGCAGCTGCCTCCGCAGGTGCTGGGCGACGCTATTGACCTGGTGTCGGTGCTGCTGCTGGCCCTGGGCATCAAGGGCCTGTCCAAGGTGCGCTCGGCCCGCTTTGCCAATGGTCTGGCGGCCCTGGCCCTCGGCCTGGCCGTTCTGGGCCTGCTGATCCAGCTGCAGCCCGATGTCACCGCCTGGCTGTGGATCGCCGCCGGCAGTGCGGCCGGTGGCCTGCTGGGGCTGGTGATGGCCCAACGGGTGCCGATGACGGCCATGCCCGAAACCGTGGCGCTGTTCAACGGCTGCGGCGGCATGGCCTCGCTGCTGGTCGCCTTCGGTGTGTCCCGCTATGAGGGCCTCGACGACGGGGGCTGGGTGGCGGCCGCCTCGATCGTGGTGTCGCTGCTGGTGGGAGCGATCACCTTCAGTGGCTCCCTGGTGGCGATGGCCAAGCTGCGGGGCTGGCTCGATACCCCCGCCTGGACCCAGAGCAGCCTGCGCCATGGCGTGAACATCGGCCTGGCCCTGCTCTGCCTGGTGGGGGCCCTGACCCTGAGTTCCGATCCCGGCGGCTGGCCGTTGCTGCTGCTGGTGCTGGCCTCGAGCCTGCTGGGCATCGGCGTCACCCTGCCGATCGGCGGCGCCGACATGCCGGTGGTGATCTCCCTGCTCAACTCCTATTCCGGTGTGGCCGCCGCTGCCGCCGGTTTCGTGGTGGGCAGTCAGCTGCTGATCGTGGCCGGCGCCATGGTGGGCGCCGCCGGCCTGATCCTCACCCAGGTGATGTGCACGGCGATGAACCGTTCGCTGGTCTCGGTGCTGTTCGGCGGGGCCCTGGGGGCCGCAGCGCCGACTGGAGGTGGCGGTGGTGGGGAGGCCACCAGCTACAGCCGCATCGTGAGCTGCAGCCCTGAGGAATGCGCCATGGCTCTGGAGAACGCCGAGCGCGTGGTGTTCGTGCCGGGTTACGGCCTGGCCGTGGCCCAGGCCCAGCACGCCCTGCGGGAGCTGTCCAAGCTGCTGGAGGCCCATGGCGTCTCGGTGAGCTACGCGATCCACCCGGTGGCGGGCCGCATGCCGGGCCACATGAATGTGCTGCTGGCGGAGGCGGATGTGCCCTACGAGCAGCTGGTGGAGATGGATCTGATCAATCCCGAGTTTCCCGCCACCGATGTGGTGATCGTGCTCGGCGCCAACGACGTGGTGAACCCCCAGGCCAAGACCGATCCCAGCAGCCCCCTGTTCGGCATGCCCGTGCTGGAGGTGGATCAGGCCCGCCAGGTGTTCGTGGTGAAGCGCAGCCTCGGCGCCGGCTATGCCGGCATCGCCAACGCCCTGTTCGAGCTGCCCCAGACGGCCATGGTGTTCGGCGATGCCAAGGCGGTGCTCAATGGCCTGCTCACCGAGCTGCGGGCCCTGGGGGTGGGGAAAGTCAAGGAAACGGTATCCCTTTGACATCGACATCCAGCACCGAGCTATCGCGCTGGATCTCCACTTTCAGTGGGTTGGAGAGCTCCTGCACGGCCACCGTGCCGCTCACCGGCAGGGGCTGATCGGCCCGCACCGTGGCCTGCAGGGGCTCGACCGTGACTGGGTTGACGCTCACGGCCTGACGGTCACCGGGTGGAGGTCCACCGGCCGCAGGCTCAGCGGCTGCACGGCCACCGGTGGCAGGTTCAGGCGGCTCACTTCCGCCACCACCCGGGTCTGCAATCCCTCCGGCCCCTGGGCCCGCACCGCGACCGGCAACGCAGACTCCACCCGCACGGTGATCGGGATCGAGCCTTCCAGCTTCACCGGCAGGGGGCTCCGGGTGTTCACCCCCACAGGAAGAGGGCGGCTGAGCAGCTGCTGGGCGGCCTGGGCCAGCACCAGGCTGCAGAGCACCAGCGCCAGTGGCCAGCGCCAGATCAGGCAGAGCTGCTGCCAGTGCGGCGGGAGCCGGTCTGGGTGGCGGGTTGGACCGGGGGCTTGAGTCATGGGGGTGGCCAGCGCAGGCCTCCATGATCGGCAGGTGCTCCTCGCCGTGGTTCGTGGCTCCTGTTTTGCCTGCCGATCTGTCGCTGCCGCCCTTCCGCCAGCGGTTCCCCTGGATTGGCGGGGATCTGCAGACGCTGCGGGACACGCTTCACCCACCGAAACTGCCGCTGGATCGGGGCTTGCCGCTGGAGTGGCCGGTGGGAGTGCTGCCCTGCCGATCCGCTTCCCTGTCTCCAGGTCGCTCCGGATCCGGATCCGGCGACCGCCTGCTGGCGCTGCTCGATGGGGCCCCATCCGCGGCAGACGCCCGTGGTCTGGTGCTGCTGCTCCATGGCCTGGGGGGATCGAGCGATCGCGAGGGCCTGCGGCGGATGGGGCAGACCCTGCAGGCGGCCGGCTTTGCCGTGGTGCGGCTCAACCTGCGCGGTGCCGGCGCCGGCCGCCAACTCGCCGGCGGCACCTACGCGGGCCGCTGCAGCAGTGATCTGCTGCCGGTGATCGCCCAGGCCCGCCGGCTGGCCGAGGAGCTGGGTCAGGCCACCAAGGCCGGGCCCCTGGCCGGCCGGCCCCTGCCCTTGCTGGGGGCGGGGATTTCCCTGGGCGGCACGATGCTGCTCAATGCCTGCCTCGATGGCGCGGCCCAGGCCTCTGGCTCTGGCTCTGGGAGGCAACCTGTGCTGGATGGCCTGGTCTGCATCAGCAGCCCGCTGGACCTGGATGCCTGCTCCCGCCAGATCGAGCGGCCCCGCAACCGCGTGTACCAGAACTGGCTGCTGGAGCGCCTCTGCCGCCAGACCCTCGAGGATCCCTTCGGGGTGACGCCCCAGGAGCGCCAGGCTCTCGAGGGGGCAGAGCGGCCCCGCACCATCCGCCGCTTCGATGCGGCAATCACCGCGCCCCGCTGGGGTTACACCTCAGTGGATCACTACTACGCCGCCGCCAGCCCCCTGCCGCGCCTGCTGGCGGGGGAACCCCTGCCGCCGACGCGACTGCTGCACGCGCTGGATGATCCCTGGGTGCCGGTGGAGGCCACCCGCCGGCTTGCCAGTCGGGCTTCCGAGGGGATCGAGGTGACGCTCACTTCAGGGGGCGGCCACAACGGTTTCCATGGCTGCGGGGATCACCGCCGGCCACCCGGCTGCTGGGGCGACTGGCTCACGGCCCGCTGGCTGCTCGACTTCAGCGCAGCGCAGGGCTGAACGTCTGCCGCTGCAGGATCCACGCCTCGATCGGTCGCCCGCCGATCACATGCTCGTGCACGATCCGCTCGATCCGCTCGGGCGTCACGCCGCCATAGACGATCCCTTCCGGCCAGAGCAGCAGGATCGGCCCGTCGCTGCAGATGCGCAGGCAATCGGCCTTGGTGCGCAGCACGATCCCCTCAGGGCGCCCAGGCGATTCCAGGCCCAGCTCCCGCACCAGGCGCTTGAGGGTGTCCCAGCTGGCGGCGCCCACGGCCGGGTCGCAGCAGAGCGCCTTGGTGGGGGTGGCGCAGAGCAGCAGGTGGTGGGCGACCTGCGGCATCGGGGCAGCCATCACGATCGGGGCAGCCATCACGCCGGCAGCGCCGCCGGGGCCTTGGCGTTCCGCCGGGCTGCAGCCTCACGCACCGCCTGGCGCGACCAGGCGTCCACGGCGAGCACATCGTCGAGGGAGGGATCGGCCCTGAGATCGGCCCGGTGACGATCACACACCACGTCGATCAGTTGCGGAATCTCGAGGAAGGGGATCTGCTCGTCGAGGAAGAGGGCCACCGCCTGCTCGTTGGCGGCGTTCAGCACCGCCGGCATGGTGCCGCCGGCGCGGCCGGCCGCGTAGGCCAGCTCCATGCAGGGGTATTTGGCCGGATCGGGGGCGCGGAACGTGAGTTGGCCCACCGCGGTGAGATCGAGCCGGCGCCAGGGGGTCTCGAGCCGCTCCGGCCAGCTGAGGCAGTAGAGGATCGGCAGCTTCATATCGGGCCAGCCCAGCTGGGCCAGCACCGAGGAATCGGCGAGTTCCACCATCGAATGGATGATCGACTGCGGGTGGATCACGATCTCGATCCGGTCGTAATCCAGCCCGAACAGGTAGTGGGCTTCGATCACTTCGAGGCCCTTGTTCATCAGCGAGGCCGAATCCACCGTGATCTTGCGCCCCATGCTCCAGTTGGGGTGGCTGGTGGCATCGGCCACGGTGGCCCTGGCCAGATCGGCGGCGTCCCAGTCGCGGAAGGCGCCGCCGCTGGCGGTGAGCTGGATGCGGCGCAGACCGGGGGTGGGCACGCCGGTGCTGAGCCGGGCCGTGTCGGCCCAGGGGGTGCCCTGCAGGCACTGGAAGATGGCGGAGTGCTCCGAATCGGCCGGCAGCAGCCGCGAGCCGCTCCTGGCCAGCTCGGGCAGCACCACCGGGCCGGCGGCGATCAGGGTTTCCTTGTTGGCCAGGGCCAGGTCCTTGCCGGCCCGCACCGCCGCCAGGGTGGGCAGCAGGCCGGCGCAACCCACGATGCCGGTCACCACCAGGTCGGCGCTGGGCCAGGCGGCGGCGG
>NZ_JAYGID010000003.1:0-20929 GCF_034931685.1 Synechococcus sp. CCY9202 | reverse complement strand
CCGGGATCCGCTCCTCGATCGAGACGTAGGAGAACAAGGAGCCGCTGCGCTCCTGCTGACCTCGCATCAAACCTGGGGCAGTTGGCCCATTCTCGCAGAGGTGGCGGGGTTTTTCAGCAAACTCCTAGGAGACCAGCCTGGAGGATTGCAGGCTGAAACGCCCCTGACAATCCGCTCGTGTCAGCAGCCATGCCACTCGCGATTCAGTGGAGGGCCTCGACCAGGAGCTGCTGGTGAACAGCTGCGTCAGCGCGCTGAGCTTCGATGCGCTCGCGCTCCATCGGCACATCCAGCACGGCGCGCCAGGAGGCGAGAAGGGCAGCAGAGTCGGGCAGATCAGCCAGATCCTGACAAGTACAACCGATCGCCGCTGCGGCAACGGCCACCTTGGGGTCATAGCTGAGAGCCGCACAGGGAGCTCCGGACAGGGCAGCCAGGATCAGTCCATGCAGGCGCATGGCAATCACCAGACCGGCCTGGGCGAACACGGCCATCGCCTCCTCTGGACAGCGCACCGTCAGCTCGCGGCTGCGCTCCAGCAAGGCTGGCGGCACCAATCCTTCAGCCTCAAGACGGGCCAGCAGGCCCTGGTCCTGGTGCCGGTGAAATGGCATCCACAGCACGGTGCGATCGGCCGAGAGGGCCAGGGCCGCGGCTGCCTCGAGGTAGGGCCGCCAGGCCTCGCCCCGCAGCTGCGCCACTGGTCGCCAGCAGAGCACGATCGGCCGCTCCTGCGGAGACGCAGAAGGAGCTGTGACCGCCAGGCCCCAGACCGGGTCGCTGCCCACCAGACCCTTGGCACCCAAGCGTCTGGCCAGGCTGGCGGAGTCCGGGTCTCGCCAGCTGATCGCCGTGGCCCTGGGCAGGACCAACCCCACCAGGGCGCGACTGCGACGGCGGCGCAGGGGTCCAAGGCCCTGACCCCAGAGGATCACCGGTTTCCCCTGCCAGCGGGCCTTGAGGATCAGAGCGGCGTAATACAGAAGGCTGCGAAAGCTGGTGGAGTCCTGCAGCAGGCTGCCGCCGCCGAACACCAGGGCATCGCAGCGATCCAAGGCCCGCAGCACCCCCGCCACCCCCCGGCGCTGCACCGTCTTCACACCGAATCGATGCTGAACCTCGGCTTCGTCGTGGGCGGTGACCAGGGCGCTCCAACCCGAGGGAAGCTGGGCCAGCAGGGCCTGAAGCAGGGCGTCGTCGCCGAGGTTGTGCTCGCCGTAATAACCGCAGAGCAGGGCCTGCATGGAACACGCACCCGGGCAGGCTCCGTACATTACGGATCACCGCGGGCTCCCTTGCCATGCATGCCCTGTCCCTGCCCACCTGGTGGATCCACATCACCTCGGTGCTGGAGTGGATGGCGGCGATCGTGGCGGTGGTGGTCTGGGGACGTCGCCGCCAGGAGGGGGGCTGGCGCTGGCTGGCACTGGCGATGCTGCCGGCCCTGGTGAGCGCCATGGCGGCCTGCACCTGGCACCTGTTCGACAACACCCCGGCCCTGGATGGGCTGGTGGTCTTTCAGGCGGGATGCACCGCCCTCGGTAATTCCGCCCTGGCGCTGGCGGCCTGGAATCTCTGGCGCCACCAGCCCCTGCCGGCCAGTGCCGCCGACGTCTCACCCCCCGGAACCGTCATCAGCCCCACCCTGCCGACCAGCCAGCCATGAGCGTTCTGACCCTGCTGGCCCGTATCGATCCGGCACCCCTGTTCGTGCTCTCCCTGCTGCCCTATCTGGCCTTTCTCTGGTGGGCGTCAAGGATCCGTGGATTCCCGCGCCTGGCCCTGCGCGGCTTCCAGGCCACGCTTCTGTTCGTGGCGATCACGATCGTGGCGGCGGTGATCGCCCAGGTGCGCTTCGGCGACCAGCTCGCCAACGTCGACCTGCTCCACGGCGGGGCTGAGAGCTTCCTCACGATCAGCAACCTGCTGGTGCTGCTGGGCTTCGCCGGCGTGGGCAGCGTCCGCCAAGGCAGCGCCGGCGGCATGAACAAGTCTTAAGGGGAATCGGCTGAAGGCCGCGCTGCCCGGAAGATGGGTCGTCGGCTTTTGCTTCATGATCGCTCCGCTTCTGGCTCTGGCCCCTGCCTCTATCTCCTGGTCCCCGAAAGTGGCCCTGGTGATGATCGTCTGCAACGTGATCGCCATCGCGATCGGCAAGGCCACCATCCAACAGCCCAATGTGGGCGCCCAACTGCCCAACTCCGCCATGTTCGGCGGCATGAGCCATGCCTCCCTGCTGGCCACCACCAGCCTGGGTCACATCTTCGGCATCGGCGCCATCCTCGGATTGGCCTCCCGCGGCGTGGTCTGAACCCGCCGATAGAGATCGCAGGCCAGAGACCTGGCCTGCCTGCGGTCCCAAGGGACCGCATTTTTGATGGGAACCAGACCGAGACGGAATCCAGCCAGACGTCGACGTCGTCAGCGCCAGCCCAGCAGATAGGGCAACGCCCGCAGGCCATACCGCTCAAAGCGGTAGTCGAACAGCAGGGCGGAAAGATCGGCGGCCTCGCAGGTCTCGAGGCCGGCCAGCAACCTCTCCAGACGGTGATCAGCACGGCGATCCCGCAACGCCAGCCAGGTGCGCCGTGCCAGCCGGCCACTCAGGGGCCAGCGCCAGCCGAAGTGCCTGCTCAGCTGCCGCTGGTAGCGCCGCCGCAGACGATCAGGATCACGCTCCTGCAACAGCAGCGGCGCCAGCAGGCCAGCGCTGGCCAGCGCATGGCGAATCCCCTCACCACCGAGCAGGTTGGCGGTGCTCACCGCATCACCCAGGCCGATCAGGCGCCCGCGGCCATGGGGCTCACGGCGATCGATACGGCTGCGAATCAGGCCGCCGTGGCGGTCCAGCACCCGGGCACCGTCCAGATCCAGGCGGCACAGCAGGGTCTGCAGATCAGGCCCAAGGGGACGCTGGCGGCTGGAGGAGGAGGCACAGAGCGGCTGATCCAGGCGGCAGACCCCCAGCTTCAGCCGGCCGCATTGCATCGGGAACACCCAGCCGTAGCCCTGAGGCACCCAGTCGCTGCCGAGCAGGAAGGTGAGTTGATCGGCCCAGCGTTGCGCCGGCGAAGGATCCACCTGCAGCAGCCATTCCACGCCACGCCCCACCACCAGCTCTGACGGATCGCCTAGCAGGGCGCGCCCCTGGCCGCTGGCATCCACCACCCAGCTGCTGCGCACAACCACAGGGCAACCATCACTGCGGCGCAGGTGGGTGAGCAGACCACCAGACACCTCCTGACAGCCAAGGGCCCGAAGGCCCAGCTCGACGCGTCCCCCCCAGCAGCGGCACTGCTCCGCCAACCAGAGCCGCAGGGCGCCGAAGTCGAGCACGACCCCCAGGGGCACGGCCGAGCTCCAGTGGCGCGAGGCCTGGGCTGGACCGATCAACTGCCAGCTGCGCCAGCGGCTGGCCACGACTTCAGCCGGCAGGCCAAACGATGCCACAGCCTCGATCGGCAGGGCAGCACTGCTGAAGGCCGCCCGCCTCAGATCGGGCAGCTGATCCACCAGCAGCACATCCACACCGTGGCTCGCGAGCAGCCGGGCCAGGTGGCCCCCAGACGGCCCTGCTCCAACGATCAGCACGTCGCAGGTGAGATGCTCGCCGTCGATCACGGCACAGCTGTTCTGTGATGCACCCGGCTCAGACCGGAAGCGCCTGGCGTTCCGCGGTCACGAAGACGCCCGCAAAGCGCTGCTGGATCCGCTCCGCCATCTGGGGTGGCGTCAGACCCAGGGTCAGCTTGCTCTGCTCCGGGGTGGCGTGATCCACCAGCACGTCAGGAATGCCGAGGCGCAGCACCGGTACCAGCACATCGTGATCGTTGAGACTCTCGACCACGGCCGCACCGAAGCCACCGGGCAGGGCACCCTCCTCCATGGTCACCACCCGACCGATGCGGCGAGCCAGCGGCAGGATCAAGGCTTCATCAAGGGGGCGAAGGAAACGGGCATTGACCACGGCGGCCCGGATTCCCTTCTCCTGCAACAGACCGGCGGTGGCCATGGCTGGCGCCACCATGGCTCCATAGGCCACGATCAGCAGGTCGTCGCCATCGGTGAGCAGTTCACCCCGGCCGATCTCCAGAGGCTCCCAGCCCTCTTCCATCAGCGGAGCCCCCTCGCCTTCACCGCGAGGGATGCGAATCGCGCAGGGGCCGGTGTGGTGGATGGAGGTCACCAACATGCGCTGCAGTTCGGCTTCATCCTTCGGAGCCATCACCGTGAAGTTGGGCACGGCACGCAGGTAGCTGATGTCGTACTGGCCCTGATGGGTGGGGCCGTCGGCTCCGACGATGCCGGCCCGGTCCATCACAAAGGTGACCGGCAGGTTCTGGATGCCCACATCGTGGATCAGCTGGTCATAGGCGCGCTGCAGGAAGGTGCTGTAGATCGCCACAACCGGCCGCAGCCCCTCGCAGGCCATGCCGGCCGCCATGGTGACGGCGTGTTGCTCGGCGATGCCGACATCGATGTATTGCTTGGGCAGGGCCTTCTCGAGCAGATCCAGCCCGGTGCCCGTGGCCATGGCGGCGGTGATTCCCACCACCCGCGGATCCTGCTCACAGATCTTGACCAGGGTCTGACCGAAGACCTTGCTGTAACTGGGCGGCTTCGGCTTGCTGGAGGGATAGGCCTTGCCGGTTTTAAGGTCAAAGGCCGACTGGGCGTGATAGGCCACCTGATCGGCTTCGGCATAGGGATAGCCTTTGCCCTTGGTGGTGGCCACGTGCACCAGCACGGGGCCTTCAGTGCGATGAGCCAGCTCGAAGGTGCGCACCATCTCGGGGATGTTGTGGCCGTCGATCGGGCCGATGTAGGTGAAACCCAGTTCCTCGAAGACGGCACCCACCTTGGGAACGGCCAGGCGGCGCATGCCCTCCTTGATGCGCTCCAGCTCCGGGGGCAGCTCGCCATGCAGGAAGGGCAGATGGCGGATGGCCTCCTCGGCGTTGCCGGAGAGGAACTGCACCGGCGGGCTCAGCCGCATGCGGTTGAGGTAGGTGGAGAGAGCCCCCACCGGCGGGCTGATCGACATGTCGTTGTCGTTCAGCACCACCAGCAATCGGGTGCGGGGGAGATGGCCGGCGTGGTTGATCGCCTCCAGGGCCATGCCACCGGTGAGGGCGCCATCACCGATCACGGCCACACATTTGAAATCCTCGCCACGGCGATCTCGCGCCAGGGCCATGCCCAGGGCAGCCGAGATCGAGGTGGAGGCGTGGCCGGCACCGAAGTGGTCGAAGCGGCTCTCGCTGCGCTTCAGATAACCGGCCACCCCGCTCTTCTGGCGCAGGCTGTCGAAATCGTTGTAGCGGCCGGTGATCAGTTTGTGCGGGTAGGCCTGATGGCCCACGTCCCACACGACCCGGTCCTCATCAAGGTCGAGGGTCTGATAGAGGGCCAGGGTGAGTTCCACCACGCCAAGTCCAGGACCGAGGTGGCCGCCGCTGGTGGACACCACCTCCAGGTGGCGCTCCCGGATCTGTCGTGCGATCGCCTCAAGGTCAGCGGTGCTGAGCCCATGCAATTGATTGGGGTGACTCAGCTCGCTGAGATGCATGCCCTGGCTCTCTCGTGGAGGTCAATCTAGGTGGTCGTTCCCGGGGGACGGCGACATCCGCTACAGGGGGTTGCGACACTGACGCCCATGATCGACCCACGCTCCAGCGCCCCTTCATCCCGCGCCGTCGCGTCCCAGACCAGCTGCGGGCCGACCACCGACGGGCAGGCCTTCGGCAGCGATGCCAACGGCAGGGACGAGCCGTTGCCCGAAGCGAGCAGTTACCTGCAACGCATCCTGCGGGCGCGCGTCTACGACGTGGCTATCGAAACGCCACTCGATGCGGCCCCCAACCTTTCGGGCCGGCTTGAGAACACCGTGCTGCTCAAGCGCGAAGACCTGCAGCCGGTGTTCAGCTTCAAGCTGCGGGGCGCCTACAACAAGATGGCGTCGCTCTCTGCCGCCGAGCTGGAACGGGGGGTGATCGCCGCCAGCGCCGGCAACCATGCCCAGGGCGTGGCCCTCGGGGCCCGCAAGCTCGGCTGCACCGCGGTGATCGTGATGCCGGTCACCACACCGGAGATGAAGGTGCGGGCCGTGGCGGCCCGAGGCGCCGAGGTGGTGCTGCATGGCGACAACTACGACGCGGCCTGCGCGGAAGCCCGGCGGCTGGAGATCGAGCGCGGACTCACGTTCATCCACCCTTTCGACGATCCGGAGGTGATCGCCGGCCAGGGCACGATCGCCTTTGAAATCCTGCGGCAGTGCTCCTCACCCCCCGATGCCATCTACGTGGCAGTGGGTGGCGGCGGCCTGATCGGCGGCATCGCCGCCTATGTGAAAAGCCTCTGGCCCGCTGTGGAGGTGATCGGCGTGGAACCCACCGACGCCGATGCGATGACCCGCTCCCTGGCTTGCGGGGAGCGGGTCATCCTGGAGCAGGTCGGCCTGTTCGCCGATGGGGTGGCGGTGCGGCAGGTGGGGCTGCACACCTTCGCGCTGGCGCAGCGATACGTGGATGCGATGGTGACCGTGGGCACCGACGAGATCTGCGCCGCGATCAAGGACGTGTTCGAGGACACCCGCTCGATCCTCGAGCCGGCCGGAGCCCTGGCGGTGGCCGGCATGAAGGCCGACGTGGCACGGCGGGGCCTGAAAGGGCGGACCCTGGTGGCAGTGGCCTGCGGCGCCAACATGAACTTTGATCGACTCCGCTTCGTGGCGGAACGGGCCGAACTGGGCGAGGAGCGCGAAGCGATGCTGGCCGTGGAGATTCCGGAGCGGCCCGGCAGCCTGCGTCAGTTCTGTGAGCTCCTGGGGGGGCGCAGCCTCACCGAATTCAGCTATCGCATGGCCGATCCCCGGGTGGCGCACATCTTCATCGGGGTCCAGATCCGCGGCCACCGCGACACCCGGCAGCTGATCGGGGAACTGCGAAGCGGCGGGTTCGCCTGCCTCGATCTCTCGGACAACGAACTGGCCAAGCTGCACCTGCGCCACATGGTGGGTGGACGCCTGCCCGCCGGTGCCGTAGCCGCCGCCGCCCAGAGCGAAGAACTGCTCTACCGCTTTGAGTTCCCGGAAAAACCGGGTGCCCTGATGACCTTCGTGCAGGCACTCCATGCCAGCTGGAACATCAGCATCTTTCACTACCGCAACCAGGGCGCCGACGTGGGGCGGATCGTGGTGGGTCTGCAGGTGCCTCCGAACGAGCAGGCGGCCTGGGAGCAGTTTCTGGCAGGCCTGGCCTATCGCCACTGGAACGAGACGGGCAATCCCGCCTACCGATTGTTCCTGGGAGCCGATCAACCTCCCAACAGGCTGGAGCAGCCCACGGCCGGCGAATAGGCCATGCCGAGATCGTGCAATCGGCCGCCAGAGCTGGCCTTGCCAGCTCCGCTAGGTTTCGGTGACGCCCGCAGCGCCGCCCTTTCCCCCCTGCTCTCGCGTCGATGGCCCGAGACACCCTCTCCCTGCCGGCACGCCTCGAGGCGATCCTCTATCTGAAGGGGCGCCCCCTCAGCCTGGTGGAACTGGCCGCAATCGCGGCCACCACCCCAGAAGAGACCGAACTGGGCCTCATCGCCCTGATCGCCGATTACGCCCATCGTGATACGGCCCTCGAGATCCGCCAGGAGGGCAAGCACTACGGGCTGCAGCTCAAGGACAGCCTCGGCGATCTGGTCCAGAGCCTTCTGCCGGTGGACCTGTCCACCGCCGCCCTGCGTACCCTGGCCACGATCGCGCTGAAGAAGCGACTGCTGCAGTCCGATCTGGTGGAGCTGCGTGGCTCCGGCGCCTACGACCACATCAAGGAACTGCTCGCTCAGAATTTCATTGAACGGAAACGCCAGAGTGATGGACGCTCCTACTGGATCAGCCTGAGCGAGAAGTTTCACCGTACCTTCGCCGTGCTGCCGGCCCGGGCCGACGAGCAGGGAGCGGCGAACGGGGAATCCCCACCGTCTCCGGATCGGGCTCCGGATCAGAAGGCTGCATAGAGTCGAGCCGACGGCACCCGACCCATGGAAATCCTCAGCCTGCTGCTGGCCGTTCTGGCCAGAACCCTTGAGATCTACACGCTGATCCTGCTGGTGCGGGTCCTGCTGAGCTGGTTCCCCAACCTGGACTGGAGCAACCCGCTGCTCTCCACCGTGAGCTCGATCACCGATCCCTACCTCAATGCCTTCCGGGGCCTGATCCCACCCCTGGGTGGCCTCGACCTGTCGGCGATTCTGGCCTTCATCGCCCTGCAACTGCTCCAGAGCCTGCTGGGCGGTGCCAGCGCCTCGCTGATGGCCCAGGCGTCGATGTACGGATGACCCTCACCTTCGTTCCGATCCACGTCTTCCGGCACACCCCGCTGGTGACCTTCTTCGATGCCAGCGTTCCCCACAGCAATGGCACCGACGTGGTGGTCCACGAGGGTCCGGCTGTCTCTCCCCCCGACGACGAGGACTTTTTTCAGTTCTACCGGCACCAGCATCAGGTGGATCACAACCTGGTGCTCAGTGGCAGCCGCACCTTCGTGCTGCTCAACCCCTCCTGGGATCAGCCGCACCATGTCGTGCATCTGCAGCGGGCCATGGGTGCCCTGCAGATCCCGATCGGCACCCTGCATCGCTCGTTTTCGGGGGAAGAGGGCAGCATCGTGCTGAACCAGTCGGTGCGGGATCCCCAGTTCAGCTACGCCACTGAATTCATCCCGTTGAGCCTGCGGCAGCGGCAGGATCTTCAGGAACTGCTGGCCTTGAGTCCGTGGATCTGGAGCTGGCGCGATGGCCATATCCACCGCGACCACCCCTGAGCAGCAACACTCAGGCAGGGTCGACAGGATCCAGGGCCTGCTCAAGCGGCAGCAGTTCATCGTTCTCACCCGCACGCCGCCGCACGGGCGCGCTGAATCCCCGCGCCTTGACATGGCGAACCTGCAGCGGGCCAGGGGTTCCAGCCGGCACAGCCAGACGCAGAGCGAAGGCGGAGTCGCCGGACGGCACATCACCGATCGAGCCCACCCGGGTGCGGTTCTGGAGCACCGGCTCGCCACTGGCATCGAGAATCACGGCGTAGACATCCGTATCCACCACCGCCCGACGGCTGGGGTTTGCCACCACGCCCCGCAACGCGTAACAACTGGCTGTGCCGCTGCGTCCCTGCTCCGGCTGGGCACCCACATCACTGCGGGGGCAGGGCTCCAGAACCACCTCGCGCACGCCCAGCTCGGCCGCCAGCGCAGGGGCGATCCCCCCCAGCAATGAGCCCAGCAGCAGCCCCACGACCAAAGCATGCCGCAGGACGCGCAAGGACGTTTCCCAGGACGCCGCCAGGACGCGGTGCATGGCAGAGACGCAAACTGCCTTCCGGTCTACCGAATCCGCCCTAGCGATCGTCGCCGCTGCCGCCGATCACGTCGCGGGCTGCCCGGCTGGCCAGTTTGGCGAGATTGGCGGTGGCCACCTCCTCCAGATCGAAATCCAGTTCGGTGGCCAGTTGAGCCACGTACCACAGAACATCCCCCAGCTCCGCCTTGAGGCCCTCCCGCACGGCGGCGTCGAACACGCCACCGCGATCCCGCAGCACCTTCTTGACCTTGTCGGCCACCTCGCCGGCCTCCCCGCAGAGGCCGAGGGTGGGATAGATCGGATTGGCACCAGCATCGGGGTAACGGGCCGTGGCCCGCGAGCGCTGCTGATAGCTGCGCAAATCCATGACTGGAGATCGTCAGGTTGGATGGTAGTTTCCGGCTGTCACCGATGGTTCTGTCCGGTCCCATGCGTCGCACCAAGATCGTGGCCACCATCGGGCCCGCCACCGAATCGCCGGAACGGCTCAGGCAACTGATCGAAGCCGGCGCCACCACCTTCCGGCTCAATTTTTCCCACGGCGATCACGCCGACCATGCCACCCGGATCGCCACCATCCGGCAGGTGGCGCATCAGATGGGAGCCAACATCGGCATCCTTCAGGATCTGCAGGGTCCGAAGATCCGTCTGGGGCGGTTCGTTGGCGGCCCGATCACGTTGGCAAACGGTGATCGCTTCAGTCTCACCTCCAGGGATGTGAGCTGCGACCAGACCATCGCCACGGTGACCTACAACAAACTCGCCGATGAAGTGCCCTGCGGCAGTCGCATCCTCCTGGATGACGGCCGGGTCGAGATGCTGGTGGAGGAAGTGGATGAGCCCCAGCAGACCCTTCACTGCAGCGTCACCGTGGGCGGGGTTCTCTCCAACAACAAGGGGGTGAACTTCCCGGATGTGCAGCTTTCGATCCGGGCCCTCACCGACAAGGATCGCGAAGATCTGACCTTCGGGCTGCAACAGGGCGTCGACTGGGTGGCGCTGAGCTTTGTGCGCAACCCCTCCGACATGCAGGAGATCCGCGATCTGATCCACAGCCAGGGTCACAACACGCCGGTGGTGGCGAAGATCGAGAAGTTCGAGGCGATCGATCAGATCGACGCCATCCTTCCCCTCTGCGACGGGGTGATGGTGGCCCGTGGTGATCTCGGTGTGGAGATGCCGGCCGAGGAAGTGCCGTTGCTGCAGAAGGAGCTGATCCGCAAGGCCAACAGCCTCGGCATCCCGATCATCACGGCCACCCAGATGCTCGATTCGATGGCCTCCAGCCCCCGGCCCACCCGCGCCGAGGTGAGCGATGTGGCCAATGCCATCCTCGACGGCACCGATGCGGTGATGCTCTCCAACGAGACCGCCGTGGGGGACTTTCCGGTGGAGGCGGTGGCCACCATGGATCAGATCGCCCGCCGCATCGAGCGCGATTACCCGCGCCGCACCCTCGACAGCCATCTGGCCAACACCATCCCCAACGCCATCAGCCAGGGGGTGAGCAGCATCGCCCGTCAGCTGGGTGCTTCCGCCATCCTGACGCTCACCAAAAGCGGCGCCACGGCCCGCAATGTCAGCAAGTTCAGGCCGAGCACGCCGATCCTGGCGATCACCGGCGACGTGATGGTGGCGCGGCAACTGCAATTGGTCTGGGGCGTGACGCCCCTGCTGGTGAAGGAACAGAACTCCAGCACCAGCACCTTCAGCATGGCGATGGGCATCGCCCGCGAGATGGGTCTGCTCAGTGATGGTGATCTGGTGGTCCAGACCGCCGGCACCCTGGCCGGCATCAGTGGCTCCACCGACTTCATCAAGGTGGGGATCGTCTCGGCGGTGCTGGGCAGGGGCACCGGCGTCGGTGGCGGCTCGGTGAGTGGCCGGGTGCGGCTGGCCAGAACCCCGGAAGAGGCCGCCATGCTGCAGGTGGGTGAAATCCTGGTGGTGCCGGAAACCTCCGCCGCCTATGTGGACGCGATCCGCAAGGCCAAGGGGATGATCACCGAAACGGTGGGGAGCGACAGCCATGCCGCCGTGATCGCCGAGCGGATCGGCATCCCGGCGATTGTGGGTGTGGCCAATGCCACCAAGGATCTGCGACAGGGGGAGATCGTCACCCTTGATGTGCCGGAGGGGCTGGTGCACCGCGGTGCCCGCAGCCACAACGCCGACGGCTATCGGTCCATCCTGTAGGTCGGCTGCATTCCCTCCATGGCCTCGAGACTTCCGCTGGCCGAAACGGTCGGGATGGCGCTCACCACCCTGCGCTCCAACCGGCTGCGCAGCCTGCTCACCATGCTCGGCATCGTGATCGGCAACGCCTCGGTGATCAGCCTGGTGGGGGTGGGTCAGGGAGCCCAGAACCTGGCCGAAGGCCAGCTCAGCACCCTCGGAGCCAACGTGCTGTTTGTGGTGCCGGGCAATAACGACACCCGTCGCCAGGGCATCGACTTCCCCAAAACGCTGGTGCTGGAGGATGCCGAAGCGATCGCCTCCCAGGTGCCGAGCGTGCGGCGGGTCGCCCCCCAGATCACCCTCAGCGAAGTCATCCAGGCAGGCGGTCTGAGCACCTCCGCGTCTGTGTCGGGGGTGACGCCGGAATTCCTGACCGTACGCAGCTTTGATCTCGCCCAGGGCCGGTTCTTCAACAGCGGCGATCTGAGCTCCGCACGCAATGTGGCCGTGATCGGCCCCGATCTGCGTGACAAGCTCCTGCCCACCGGAGGCGCGATCGGCCGTCAACTGCGCATCCGCGATCAGTCGTTTGAGGTGATCGGCGTTCTGGGGGCCAAGGGGGCCGTGTTCGGCTCCAATCAGGACGAAGCCGCCTACGTACCCCTGACCACCATGGTGAGCAAACTGAGCGGCCGTGATCCCACCTATGGAGTGAGTCTCAACTTCATCAGCGTGGAAGCCCGCGACGACGACAGCATCAACGCCGCCAAGTTTCAGATCACCAACCTGCTGCGCCAGCGCCACCGCCTGCTGCGGGAGGACGACTTCGCCGTGCGCACCCAGAAGGATGCCCTGACGATCGTGAGCACGATCACTGGTGGGCTGACCCTGATGCTGGCGGCGATCGGGGCCGTCTCTCTGCTCGTGGGCGGCATCGGCATCATGAACATCATGTTGGTGTCGGTCAGCGAACGCACCCAGGAGATCGGCCTGCGCAAGGCGCTGGGTGCTCGCAGCAGCGACGTGCTGCGTCAGTTTCTGGTGGAATCCCTGGTGCTCTCCAGCCTCGGCGGCGTGATCGGCAGTGCCGTGGGACTGGCGGCGGTGGCCGCGGTGGCAACCTTCACACCCCTACCGGCGGCTGTGGGCGCTGGAACGGTGCTGATCACCGTGGGGTTGTCGGGATCAATCGGCCTGTTCTTCGGCGTCGTCCCGGCCAGGCGGGCAGCACGGCTGGATCCGATCGTGGCGCTTCGCAGTCTGTAGGGCTCCCCTGCCAACCCCGCGGATGCCCGATCAAGACCGAAGAAACTGTTAAACCCGAAAAAGCGTGGCCATGGTCACCAAACCGAGACGGGGTTAATGGGTTGATGGTTCCAAGAATCCCACCTGTCTCTGGCCTTGGAACTGATGTCCTGCGGATATCGCAACACCACAGAGCGCATGGTGATCGTGCGCTGCTGTGGACCGGATCAGTTTTACCTGGAACGCGTGGTGTTCCCCTTTGAGCTGCTCAGCTTTCACTGCCCCCCCGAGGGCGACGTGGAAATCTGGACCCATGGGCTCGGGGGACCGGAACTTCTGGAGCGTCTTCAGGGTCGTGAACTGCTGATCGAACAGCCCTTCAGCCCAACCACCATGAACCTGACCCCCGCGCCCACCCCCTGGCTTCAGACCGGCTGATCCAGCCTCAGCGCTGGCCACGCGGTGGCAAGGAGCATTTGAAGAACTTTCTCCAGTTGGCGCTGTCGCAGCGTTACAGTTGGTAAGAATTACTCTCAGGTATGAACCAGCGCTGGCGTCTGATCGCTCTCTGGCTGCTACCGCTGGCTGTGGCCGGCTTTCTCGCCTGGCAACTGCTTGGCAGCGGGGTCACTTCCCGGCTCCAGCCCGATGGCACCGCAGCGGCACCCCGAAACACGGCGGTGGCCCGCATGAGTTATGGGCGGTTTCTCGACTATGTCGATGCCGGTCGTGTGACGGCCGTCGACATTTTTGATGGAGGCCGCAGTGCCGTGATCGAAGCTGTTGACCCCGACCTTGACAACAGGGTTCAGCGCCTCAGGGTTGATCTGCCCGGGGTGGCACCTGAGCTGGTGAACAAGCTCAAGGAGCAAGGCATCAGCTTTGACATTCATCCTCCAAAGAATGCTCCTCCTGTTCTGGGCCTGCTCGGCAATCTGCTCTTTCCGCTCCTCCTGATCGGCTCGCTGATCTTCCTGGCCCGTCGCTCCTCGGGCATGCCTGGTGGTCCTGGCCAGGCGATGCAGTTCGGCAAGACCAAAGCCCGTTTCGCCATGGAAGCCGAAACCGGCGTCAAATTCGACGATGTGGCCGGTGTGGAAGAAGCCAAACAGGATCTCCAGGAGGTCGTGACCTTTCTGAAGACCCCTGAACGCTTCACCTCGGTCGGGGCCAAGATTCCCAAGGGTGTGCTTCTGGTGGGCCCTCCCGGCACCGGCAAAACTCTGCTCGCCAAGGCGATCGCTGGGGAGGCAGGCGTGCCGTTCTTCTCGCTTTCAGGATCCGAGTTCGTCGAGATGTTCGTTGGCGTCGGAGCCAGCCGTGTGCGTGACCTCTTCAAGCGCGCCAAGGAAAACAGTCCGTGTCTGATCTTTATCGACGAGATCGATGCGGTGGGTCGTCAGCGCGGCGCCGGCATCGGAGGCGGCAACGACGAGCGGGAGCAGACCCTCAACCAGCTGCTCACTGAGATGGACGGCTTTGAGGGGAACAGCGGCATCATCATCATCGCTGCCACCAACCGAGCGGATGTCCTCGATTCAGCCCTGATGCGACCGGGTCGCTTCGACCGTCAGGTTCAGGTGGATGTCCCTGACATCAAAGGTCGTCTCGCTGTGCTGAAGGTTCACTGCCGCGACAAAACCCTCGCCGATGATGTCAGTCTTGAGACCATTGCCCGCCGCACCCCCGGCTTCTCCGGCGCTGATCTCGCAAATCTGCTCAATGAGGCTGCCATCCTGACGGCCCGTCGCCGCAAACAGGCCACCGGCCTCGCCGAGATTGACGACGCTGTTGATCGGGTGATTGCCGGTATGGAGGGCAAACCACTCACCGATGGGCGCAGCAAACGGCTGATTGCCTACCACGAAGTTGGCCATGCCTTGGTGGGAACCCTTGTCAAAGCCCATGACCCCGTGCAGAAGGTCACCCTGATCCCTCGCGGTCAGGCCCAGGGGCTCACCTGGTTCTCTCCAGATGAGGAGCAGATGCTGGTGAGCAGGGCACAGCTGCGGGCCCGCATCATGGGGGCCCTGGGTGGTCGAGCCGCAGAGGATGTGGTGTTCGGCCACTCGGAGGTCACCACGGGAGCCGGTGGTGATATTCAGCAGGTGGCCTCCATCGCCCGCCAGATGGTGACCCGCTTCGGCATGAGTGATCTGGGCCAGGTGTCGTTTGAGGCCGGTAATCAGGAGGTATTCCTGGGCCGTGACCTGATGACCCGCAATGACGGCTCCGATCGGCTGGCCAGCAAGATCGATGACGCCGTTCGCCAGATCGTGCAGACGGCTTACGCCGAAACGGTGGCCTTGGTGGCCCAGCACCGTGACTGCATGGATCGAGTGGTTGAACTTCTGATCGAAAAAGAATCCCTCAATGGTGACGAGTTCCGTGCCATCGTTTCGGAATTTGCTCAGATTCCCGAGAAAGAGCGCTTCTCTCCACTGCTGCAGAGCGAGGCTCTAAACCAGGACAGCGCTTCTAGCCCTGGAGGTATTGAGCCGGAACCAGCTGTTCAGGCATGAGCATTTTCGGCGGCTGCCTTTGAGGACCAGCTCAGCGACATCAGAATTTGAACGTCACCCATAAAAAGCCCGCCATATGGCGGGCTTTTTCGTTGCGATTGGGTGGAAGAAGCCCTGTGTTCAGTACAGCGTCGTAGAGACGCAGAGTGACTCAACGACTCAGGGCGAATCTCGAAGCAGGATCTTCAGGGCAGCGAGCTGAGCGGGAAGCAGGACCCATCGCCGTAAACAGGGCTCAGAGGGCACGGACTGGGCGCTTGTCAATGACCTTGTCGATCAGGCCATAGTCGACAGCCTCGGCTGGAGACATGAAGAAATCGCGATCCGTGTCTTCCTCAATGCGGGGGAGGGGCTGGCCTGTGCGATCGGAAAGCTCCTGGTTGAGCTTCATTTTGAGATAAAGAATTTCATCCGCCTGAATCCGGATGTCACTGGCCTGGCCGCGGGCACCACCCAGGGGCTGGTGAATCATGATCCTGGAATGGGTGAGGCTGCTGCGCTTGCCCTTGGTGCCAGCGCAGAGCAGGAACGCACCCATCGAGGCCGCCAGGCCAAGACACACGGTCTGCACATCTGGTTTGATGTGCTGCATCGTGTCGAAGATGCCGAGGCCATCGTAGACGGAACCTCCTGGAGAGTTGATGTAGAGGAAAATGTCCTTGTCCGGGTCCTCGGCTTCGAGGAACAGAAGCTGGGCCACCACACGGTTGGCAGATTCGGCCGTGACGGGTTCGCCAAGGAAGATGATCCGCTCGCGCAACAGGCGCGAGTAGATGTCAAAGGCGCGCTCTCCCCGTCCCGACTCTTCGATCACGATCGGGATCATGGGCTGGGAACGATGGCTGGCGCGATCCTACTGATCCAGGAGTGGCAACGGAATCGGCAAAGCACGAACAGATCCGGGCCCCGCAGGCAGCAGCGCTATGGTCAGAACCACACTGCCCGAGGAGCGTGAGCGCCTGCCTCACCGTCGCCGATAGCAAGCGCGTCTTTCATCGCGCCTTCCCCCATGTGATCGCACCCCTCTACCGGCGCATGGTGGACGAACTGCTGGTGGAGCTGCATCTGCTCAGCCGGCAGAAAGGATTTCAGGCCGATTCCCTGTTTGCCGCCGGGCTGATGCAGGTGTTTGACGGCTTCTCCAAGGGGTACCGGCCCCCTGAACAGCGCGACAGACTCCTGGAGGCCCTCTGCACCTCTTCGGGCTTCGACGCCACCCGCCTGCGCGAGCTCCGCGATGGCGCCATGGCCGCCATGGGCGAGCACAGTGTCGACGAGGTCAAGCAATGGATCGAACAGCAGGGTGCCGGAGCCCCCGAGCCGGTCGCCACGGTGCTGGCCAATGTGAAGCGTGCCGATTTCCATTACTCCCGCCTGATGGCCGTCGGTCTGCTGAGCCTGCTGGAGAAGGCTCGCGGAGCCGAGTCCCTGGATCCCCAGGCCCTGCGCCAGTCAGCCCACGATGTGGGAGAGGCCATGGGCCTCTTGCGTGAGCGCCTCGACAAGGACCTGACGCTCTACACCAGCAACCTCGAAAAGATGGCCCAGGCGGTCGAGCTGATGGAGGAGACCGTCGCTGCCGATCGGCGTCGCCGTGAACGCCAGGCAATCGCCACGGAGCAGGAGCGAGAGATCGCCAGTGAGGTCAAGGGTTCAGATCAAGGTGTCCCGTCAGCAGGCTGAGGGGATCTGGGTTGCGTCCCGCCTGATCTGCCAAGGCGGTCACTTCCAGTCGACTGGCCGAGCGGATCACGGCCGGTAATGCAGGAGGAAGCAACCCTCGTTCCTCCAGCTCGGCAGGTTGCAGACGCAGGCTCAGCTGGCTGAGACGTCTGGCCTCAGGGGGCAGGGCCTCCGCCAGTGCGGACTCCTGGACGGCCGTCTTAGGCAGCGGGCCAAGAAAGAACTGCAGCTCGGGAGCCGCACCGCGCACACTCACCCAGCGCCAGCCTCCGATCACCACCCCATCCTCTCGGGTCCAGGTGGCCGTGGGGAGTGGGTCGGCCGTTGCGGTGGCCATGATCTGCAGCCCTTGCTCTTCCAGAGCGCTCCGCAGGGCAGACAGGATCGTGATCCAGGCCTTGCGATCGGACCCAACCGCCAGCTGCAGTTCCAGGGCGGCCTGGAAGGGGCCTGAGGCGAGAGGACGGACCCGCAGACGGAAGGGAGCCTGACGCAAGAGTGGTAACTGGGCCGGGCCCATGCCATAACGAGCGGCCAGCGGATCCCGGATCAGTTGCCGTGCCAGCAGGGACTGCAGCACCAGATCGAGGGACGAGCCCCGCAATTCCAGCAGCACGTCCGAGGCGAGGGGAAGGGGAGTTGCTGGGCCGCGCTCCGCGCTGGCGGCCACCACAGAACCGGGACCTGAGAGCAGCCCTGTCGCCGCCGCAGCCTCTCCACTCCATGCCAGGCCGGCTCCAGCCAGGTTGAGATTCAGACAGCCCTCCTGAAAGCGCTGCAGCAGCGGAGCCACGGGTCCAGCGATCTCCGCCAGGGCGGTGGGAGTCCAGAAGACAGCCTGGGAGGTTTCCAGTCGCTGAAGGCAGACCCTCTCCAGACCCCGCAGGGGGCGGGGACGGCTGCTCAGCTGCTGGCTCAGCCACTGACGTGTGAGGGGATCGGGCGCGAGCAACAGAAGATCGTCCACCACCAGCATCTGAGCCGGTCTGGACGCAGTCGGGATCCCAGCAAGGGCTGCAGCCGGCAGGGCCAGCACCACGCCACCGTCACCATTGCGGCTCCAGAGCTGCCACCAGGGAGTGCGCTGCTGCCGCCAGACACGCTCGGCCAAGGGCTTGCCAAGCCGCTCCTGCCAGAGGGTCGGCACAGGCCGCTGGGGAGTGGCTGAAAAACTCTGGATCAGGGCAGCAAGGGCCATCACCCGCTCGAGCCCCTGGGCACGGGGACGGGGCTGACGCTGCAGCTGCCAGACAGGTAACAGGATCAGCAGCAACAGGGTCAGTGCTGTGATCCGTAGAGGAATCCGGGGAGATTGAGGCCGGACCCATGGGTAACGGGCCAGCAAGGGAAGCCGGTCCATCAGGCGCTGGCTTGGTCTACGGCTGGCTTGGTCTGCGGGCACGCTGCCATAGCGAAGGTGTCACCGTGGTGGCTTCGGGGAAGCCGATCGTGCTGGGGCAGCCGCAGACTTGCCTTTGACGCCTCCCCTTCTGTCTTGACTAGCCTGAACGCGTTCGTGAGCGTAACGCCGGCGACGGTCGCGCCACTCAATCGCCGAGAGATAGATCACCCCAACGCTCACAAAGAGCAACAGAACCACGGCGGTCAGCGCCAGCAGATTGGAGCCGCCGAAGGTCGCTTCAGGCACGGGATGTGGAGGGAGAGTTTCAGAAATTCAAGGTGCCGTCGCCATTGCGACCCCACACCACCATGGCGATCGAGAAGCTGAAGATGGCAGCAAGCGAAGCCCAGCCCAGGGTGATCAGCATCGGATCAGGAATTGTCGTCATCCCACTGTAGCCAGACATGGGGCAGGCCACCGGCACAGCTCGGCGCACTCGCGCCCCACAATGGGGTTCGACTCCCACGCTGCCATCGGTCCAGCCGATTTGCTCGGTCCGGCCGACCCGTCGTCACGTCTCCGGCCCGCGTCAGGGGCCCTGCCGTCTCCTCCCGCTCGTTCCATGGCCCACGGTTCCCCTTCGTCCCTCGGCTCTCCTTCGTCTGACGGTTCCGCCTTGCCCCTCGGTCTGACCCGTGCCACCGTCACGACTCCCGGCACGGCAACACGATCAGCCACGCTGCTGGAGCGGGCTCCCTACCCCGAAGCGCGGGTGGTTGTGCTCGACGACGACATCAATACCTTCCAGCACGTGGTGGAGTGCCTGGTGCGTCACATTCCCGGCATGCTCACCGATCGAGCCTGGGACCTGGCGCACCGGATCGACGGTGAGGGTTCGGCGGTGGTCTGGACTGGTCCCCTGGAGCAGGCGGAGCTCTACCACCAGCTGCTCGCCGCCGAGGGCCTCACCATGGCCCCATTGCAACGGGACTGACGCTGGGGACTGAAATCATTCCGGAGGGATCAAGCCATGGGCCGCGTGGTGATCACCCACAGCACCTATGTGGAAGGGCTGGTCCCGCTGCTGCGACAACTGGCCCGCCAGCCGGGCATCGACACGATCACCCCGGCGGTGATCAGCCGCGTACGGGGGCGAAGCCCTTTGCTGCGCCTGCGGGTCTCAACGCCGATCACGGGGGGGCACAAGCTGGTGGCCCGCCGCGGCAGCACGGCCCAGGAGGTGTTTGTGGTCACCAGCTGGAGTCGCGAACGTCTCCAGGAGGCCCTCGACAGCCTGACGGCCTGAAACCTGCCGGGAACCGTCAGCCATCCGCCATCAGCAGCTCACCGCTGCTGCTGCGTTCAAACACCGCCGGCGCCGTGAAGCGGGCATAGGCACCTCCCTGCCGGAACCACTCCGCCTCCACCAGCTGCAGCTGCTGGGGCTCGATCTGCCACTGCTCCGCCAGATAGGCGCTGTAGCTGGCCAGAGGCAGCTGGGCTGCCTGCCAGTGCACCACCGCAAAAGCAAGGGCCCGCACCCGCACCACCCCCTCATTGCTCTCCTGGATCTCCTCCTCCAGCAGAAAGGTACGGAATCGGCCAACAGCTTCACGGCCCTCGAGGCAGTACTTCCGCAGGTAGAGCTGACGAGCCCTGGGGAAGACAGGCCCGGGAGCCAGGCCAAGCAACTGATTGAACGCGTTCTGGAACTCACCCATCACCACACTCCGGGATTCGACCCTCAGAATGATGCGGCCCATCACCAACCACGCGGTGAGGGTTGCTGCCCTCCTACCCAATGTCCCTGCCCCCGTCTGAGCTCCTGCAGGCCCTGAACTGGCGCTATGCCACAAAAGTCTTTGATCGGTCCCGCCGCATCGACGCCCAGACCTGGGCTGCTCTTGAGCAGACTCTGGTGCTGAGCCCGTCCAGCTACGGGCTGCAGCCCTGGAAATTCCTGGTGATCACAGATCCGGGCTTGCGCCTGCAGTTGCGCCCCCACTCCTGGGATCAGAGTCAGGTCACCGACTGCTCCCACCTTGTTGTGTTCCTGCGCCAGCAGACCATCGGAGCCGCGGAACTGGACCGACTGATTCAACGGACCAGCGAAGTGCGCGGCGTCCCGGTGGAACAGCTGGCGTTTTATCGAGAAATGATGCAGAAGGATCTGGTCGACGGGCCCCGCAGCGAGCAGATCGAACGCTGGGCCAGCAATCAGGTCTACATCGCCCTGGGAACCTTCATGACCGCCTCTGCCCTGCTGGGGGTGGACACCTGTCCGATCGAAGGCTTCAGCCCCACGGACTACGACCGCATCCTGGATCTGGAGACCAGTGGCTACCGCTCCTGTGTGGTCTGCGCGGCTGGCTATCGCCAGCCAGACGACAAGTACGCCAGGCTGGCCAAGGTGCGCTATCGCGGCAGCAGCCTGATCGAGCGACTCTGAACGCGGTGAACCGTTCTCAGCCTCTTGATTTCAGGGCACCTCGAAAAATCGCAAGACCGCTTGATAGCGACCGAATTGAATTATACTAAGGCTTCAAGATTACATACTTTCCATGGGCCAGCGAGGTTTCTGGGACGAACAGCAAAGAGTTGCAAAGCT
>NZ_JAYGID010000002.1:0-45421 GCF_034931685.1 Synechococcus sp. CCY9202 | reverse complement strand
AAGCCTCCAAAGATGTCATCGGTCATGGCCTGACGTCCCCATGACCAGTCTGACAGAGGCCTTTGGACTTGGCCGTGGGTGTTTCGGACGCGAGGGCGTGCTCAGGGGTACTGGTACGTTTCCTGAAACCGGGGGATCCTCAAGGACCAGCAGCTGGCTGCGACTGGCAGAGACCAGCAACCCACGGGTGCCCGCAGGCAAGGTGGTTTCCCAGGCTGCGGCCTGACAGACCGACTCATCCACCTCGGCTTCAATCGTGAAGCAGAAGCTGGAGCCCTGTCCGGGGGTGCTGGTCACGGTGATGTCGCCACCCATACGTTCACACAGGCGCTTGCAGATCACCAGTCCGAGGCCAGTACCGCCGTAGCGACGGGTCATCGACGCATCAGCCTGCACGAAGGGCTCGAACAGCATGGGCAGCTGTTCAGCAGCAATGCCGATTCCCGTGTCTTCGATCAAGAACCGCAGCCGAACGTGGGACCGGAAGGCCGTCTGAGGCTCGCTGGGCAGGGCCAGCACCGACGCCTGAACGCGCACATCACCACGCTGTGTAAATTTAACGGCATTACTCACCAGATTTGTAAGGATCTGACGTAAGCGAACCGCATCACCAAGGATGTGGGACGGAACATCGGAATCCACGCAATAGGTGAGCGTATTGTGCCTGCGAGCAGCCTCATCGGCAAGAAGATCCAGCACGTCTTCGATGCAAGAACGCAGCTCGAAGATGCGGTTCTCAAGATCCAGCTTGCCGGATTCGATCTTGGAAAAACTGAGAATGTCGTTAATGATGGTCAACAAGGCCTGACCGCTGCTGCGAATCGTCTGCACCGCATCCAGCTGCTCCTCATCCAACGAACTGCAGAGCAGCAGCTCGGTCATGCCGATGATCCCGTTCATCGGCGTGCGGATCTCATGGCTCATCGCCGCCAGAAAGGCATCTTTCGCCTGACCGGCCAGCACCGCAGTCTCCCGGGCTTCAGTCAGCTCGGCATTGCGTTGCTGCAGGGCATCAATCGCCTCGCGGTCATGGCAGAGGAGGTCATGGTGTTCCACCGCCAGGGCCAGGAGATCAGCGCGATCGGCCAGCAGGCTTTGCTGCTCAGGACTCCAGGGCTGAGCGAGAGGCTGCGTTCGATAGGCAAGCAGACAACCCCACACGCCACCATGACGCCGTATCGGCTTCAGCAGAGCGGCGACGGCACCCAGGGCGGCCCAGGACGCCTGCTGGTCTGCAGCCAGGGGGGCCAGGCTCAGATCCGCAAAGGCCAGAGGGCCTTGCACCTCCAGAAGCGAATCGAAGACCAGGCTGCCTGGATCCAACGGCGTCGCGGACGTGGGCCACTGAGCCACAGGCAACCAGCCGCCAGCCTGCTTCCGGGCCAGAACCACAACCACCGCTTCCGGTATCAGGGAGGCCAGCTCCTCAACGACCACAGCGGCGATCCGGCCAGGATCAGCACCCTCGCGGATCAGGGCGGCGATGGAGGGATGGGGGACGGGGAGCCCACCAAGAGACAACGGCAAACCGGATCCAGAGGGCATTAACGGCATCCCGGATCGACGGAGCCTCCACAGGCCAGGGGGAGGGGGTTCAAACCGGAGCAAAGCCGCATGGAAGCTCGGGTCCCTTGACGACTCAGGTCTAACACTAGGAAAGAGGGAGACCGAAAACCAAAGATTGCAACATCCTGCTCCAGGCTGTGTGGTCCCCAGCGGATGCTCAGGCTTCGATTAACTCTGGCAAAAAATAACATGAGGCGTTGGAGAAGGATTCTCCTGCAAGGCCATGCCCATGATGACCATGCCAGGCCATTCAACATAGACAAGAATCTCCATCTCGCCGATGGCTTGTATTAACAGGATTACAGACACGTCCAGATTGACCTTTCCCAGCCTATAATAAGGAATGGAGACACAGCAAGACTTGCAGGCAAACCACATCACGACGATGGAGGGCCTGCCGAGCCACCTGCCAACGATTCACCTCCTTGCGGATCACGGGTGGTGATGAAACTGGCCCTGTCGCTGGCGGGCCTGGACAAGGCGATTCCGCTGACCGCCGGCGCCGAGGACGTGAACCCGGCCCAGGCGGTGAACACCAAAGAGCGGCCGGCGCTTCCGCCTCTGGAAGTTCCGCTCGATGGTGGTGAATGCCGAAGCCCTGCGGGATACGGTGAAAAACGAAGCCAGCGGCGCCTTCTTCAAGAACAAGAACGACCCCCGCATCACCCGGGTTGGTCGCTTCCTGCGCCGCACCAGCCTCGATGAAATCCCCCAGTTCTGGAACGTGGTGATCGGCGACATGAGCCTGATCGGCACCCGACCGCCCACCGCAGACGAGGCGGACCGCTACGCCGTTCCCAACTGGCAGCGGCTCGATGTGCGGCCGGGATTGTCGGGCGAATGGCAGGTGAACGGCCGCTCCAAGGTTCTCGATTTCGAAGATGTGATCAAGATGGATCTGCGCTACCAGGAGAACTGGAGCCTGGCCTATGACCTCAAGCTGATCGTGCGCACCTTCCTGGTGATCTTCAGCAAGCGTTCCGGAGCCGCCTGATCCATGGCTCTCCCAGGCCCCGGCGGCGATCGCGAGCGTCGCTTCGCCAGCCACCTCGATGCCATCCCTGAGCTGCTCGACTGGTTCGAGCACCATCAGCCCACCGGGATTGATCCGATGCTGTGGATCCAGGCGCAGACAGCCCTGGTGGAGGCCTTCACCAATGCGGTGCGTCACGCCCATGCCGCCCTGGTGCCGCCACCGGAGGTGGTGGTGAGTCTGGAGTGCATCGGCGGCAGCCTGCGGCTCTGCATCCGCGACCAGGGCGACCCGTTTGACATGGAAGCCGCCTGGAGTCAGTCGGAGCAGGAGCAAGACTCCGATGACGAGGCAGATGATCTTCCCAGTCTCGATAACGATGGCCTGCCGATCCTGCCGGTGCGTGATGCCCACTGGGGCCTGATCATGCTGCGCAAACTGCAGCAGGATTTCGGCTGGACGATCCGCTACGACGCGCTACCCGAAGGCGGCAATGTGCTGGTGCTGGAGCACTCCCTCAGCTGAGACCCAACGATGTCTCGGGTGATGAGGCCTGTGTTCTGACGTCAGCTGAATCAGCAGGCCGAGCGAACAGATCGACGCGGAACCAGTCGGGCCGGCCGCAGGCCTCCGGGTGGATCCAGGTCCAGCGGGTCCAGAGTTCCAGGAAGAGAGTGGTGTCCTGGGGCCCCTTGGCCCAGCCATAGCCCACGTAATCACCCCAGACCACCGGAGGCCGGCCGGCGTAGACATGGCGCCCCCGAGCGGCACCAACCTCGCTGACGTGCAGGATCGGACTGCCCTGGTAGGTGAACACGAGCCGCTTCTGCCGGGCCTGCTCCGGATCCGGCACCTTGAACCAGACCTTCTTGCTGTGCTGCAGATACCAGAAACGCCAGGAACACGCGGGCGACACCCGGTCGTGATGGGAGGAGAAGAGTGTGCCGCGCACCTGCAGATCAGGGGGAGCCGAGGGCAGCATCACAGCGCGGTGAGGAAAGAACGACGTCGGGCGTAGCCCGCAGGCCCCGATCATCATCAGAGCGCCCAGAAGAGGCAGGAGTCGTGACAGAGAACGCTCAGGGCAGATGGACCTGCTCCAGGGAGGCCAGGCAAACCACGCCGGCAGGGTAAGCCGTGCAGGCGGTTCCCGGTGGCACCAGAACGTGCACGTGGCAGCCGGCCGCCAGGGCCGAGCGGCAACCGGCCAGAGAGTCTTCAAAGGCCCAGCAGTCGCCGGGATTCACCCCCAGGCGTGCGGCAGCCAGCTGGAAGATGTCTGGCGCCGGTTTGCCCTGGCGCAGCTGCGGGTCATCGCCATACACCCGCTCCACAATCAGCGCGAGCCAGGGATGGGGAGCGGCCTTGATCGCCACTGAGGCCTCGGCACTGCTGGTGGCCAGAGCCATGGGGATGCCGAGCTGGTGGCAACGCTGCACCAGTGCGGGGGCACCGGCCATCGGCAGGGCCTGACCGAGCAGGGCTTCCGCGATCGGCTGACGCACCGCCAGCAAGGCCTCCACAGGCACCGGCTCTGGCAGCAGGCTCCGCACCCGCTCGGCGCAATCCAGCCGTGGCCTGCCCCGCAGGTCGAGCAGCTGGGCCTCGCTGAGATCCCCACCGAAATGGCAGGCCGCCTCGCGCCAGGCCCGGCCGTGCAGCGGCTCGGTATCGAGCAGGAGACCATCGAGGTCGAACAGGCAGGCGGCAGGGGAACCCATGGGCGCATCCTCGCGCCTGAGGATGCTTCACTGCAGCCGCATCACCACAGCCGCAGCCCCGCAGCCTCCCGCAGCCGCAGCCTGGACCTGCACACTTGAACAAGCGTGTCACCCCACAGCCGCCGTCCGGGGCGCCTCGCTTGAATGCCATCTGGCCGGCAGGTTGGTTGCGATGGGCGAAACCACGATCGAATCCGTGCTCCAGGAGGGGCGGGTGTTCGCGCCGCCAGCGGAGCTGGCCGCTTCCGCCGCCATCGGCAGCATGGAGGCCTACGAGGCCCTGGTGGCACGCATCGAAGCCGATCCCGATGCCTTCTGGGGTGAGCAGGCACGCCAGCACCTGCACTGGTTCGAGCCCTTCGACACGGTGCTCGACTGGAGCAACCCTCCCTTCGCCCGCTGGTTTGAGGGGGGCACCACAAACCTCAGCTTCAACTGCCTCGATCGGCACCTGGAGGGCCCCCGAGCCGACAAGACAGCCCTGATCTGGGAGGGAGAGCCCGGCGATGAGCGGCGCTTCACCTACCGGCAGCTGCACGCCGCGGTGTGCCAGGCGGCCAATGCGCTCAAGGCGCTCGGCATCGGCAAGGGCGATCTGGTGGCCCTGTACATGCCGATGGTGCCGGAGGCGGCGATCGCCATGCTGGCCTGCGCCCGCATCGGCGCCCCCCATTCGGTGGTGTTCGGCGGCTTCTCCGCCGATGCCCTGCGGGATCGGCTCAACGATGGCGCCGCCAAGGCGGTGATCACCGCCGATGGCGGCTTCCGCAAGGACAAGGCCGTAGCCCTCAAGCCAGCGGTGGATCAGGCCCTGGCCGGTGGCGCCTGCCCGAGCGTGGAACAGGTGCTGGTGGTGCAGCGCACCAACCAGGAGGTGGCGATGACCTCCGGCCGCGATCAGTGGTGGCACGAGCTGGTCGAGGGCCAGAGCAGCGATTGCCCCGCTGAGCCGATGGCCAGTGAAGACCGACTGTTCGTGCTCTACACCTCAGGATCCACGGGCAAACCGAAAGGGGTGGTGCACACCACCGCCGGCTACAACCTCTGGGCCCATCTCACCTTCCAGTGGATCTTTGATCTGCGCGAGCACGACATCCATTGGTGCACGGCGGATGTGGGCTGGATCACAGGCCATACCTACATCGTCTACGGCCCCCTTTCCAATGGCGCCACCACCGTGATGTACGAGGGCGCACCACGGCCCTCCAAACCGGGAGCCTTCTGGGAGGTGATCCAGAAGCACAGGGTGTCGATCTTCTACACCGCACCCACCGCCATCCGCGCCTTCATGAAAAACGGCCGGACTGTGCCCGACCAGTACGACATGAGCAGCCTCAGGATCCTTGGCAGCGTGGGGGAGCCGATCAACCCCGAGGCCTGGATGTGGTATCGGGATGTGATCGGCGGCGACCGCTGCCCGGTGGTGGATACCTGGTGGCAGACCGAGACCGGCGGCGTGATGATCAGCCCCCTGCCGGGCGCCATCCCCACCAAGCCGGGCTCCTGCACCCTGCCCCTGCCGGGCATCGCAGCCGATGTGGTGGATCTGGAGGGCAACTCCCAGGGACCGGATCAGGGCGGATATCTGGCGGTGCGTCGTCCCTGGCCCGGGATGATGCGCACAGTGCATGGCGATCCGCAGCGCTTCCGCAAGAGCTATTGGGAGCACATCCGTCCAGCCGATGGCAGCTGGCTCTATTTCGCCGGTGATGGCGCCCGTCGCGATGCCGATGGCTACTACTGGGTGATGGGCCGGGTCGACGACGTGATCAATGTCTCGGGCCACCGTCTTGGCACGATGGAAATCGAATCGGCTCTGGTCAGCCATCCGGCCGTGGCCGAGTCGGCAGTGGTGGGTCGACCCGACGAGCTCAAGGGCGAAGGCATCGTCGCCTTCGTGACCCTCGATGCCGGCCAAGAGGGCGAGGAGTCCCTGATCGCCGAGCTGCGCGCCCATGTGGGGAAAGAGATCGGACCGATCGCCCGACCCGATGAGATCCGCTTCACCGATGCCCTGCCCAAGACCCGCAGTGGCAAGATCATGCGCCGGATACTGCGGGCCCTGGCTGCCGGTGAAGAGGTGAGCGGCGACACCTCAACCCTGGAAGATCGTTCGGTGCTGGATCAGCTGAGAGTCTGAAGCATGGTCACCAACCAGGCGCTCCATCCAGGAAAACGAGACGATCCATGACCCGAAAGCCCGTCCAGGACTTTTTCCTGTTCCTGATTGGCAGTGCTCTGTTTGCAGCCGGGATCTTTCTGTTCACCAATCAGGTGATCGTGGGTTCCAGCACCGGGATCGGCTTTGGCATTCACTCGGGGCGCGGATGGAACCGGGGAGGTGGATCCTTCTTTGGTGGGCTCTTTGCATTTGGGAGTGGCCAGGGATTCGGCCTGCTGATGATCCCCTTTGGAACAGGAGTTGCCTTCCTGCTGGCGGATGTCTACCGAAAACTGGGCTGGTTCCTGATCTGGACATCCTCAGCCGCGATTGGAGCTGCCGTACTGCAGAGCCTCCTGTTCAGCTTCAGACCAGCCAGCCTCTGGAGCCTGATCGCCATGGTCTTCATGATTGGAGGGGGAGCTGGGCTGATGCTCAAGTCGTTACGCAACTACCAGGATGAAGAGCGCGGTCGCGTGGACCGCAATATCGACAACTCCAGACAGGGGATCGAGGAGATGAGGGAAGAACTGGAACGGCTGAAGTCAAAGATCGATATGGACTCCAAAGGCTAAGCAGAGTCTGGACAACTGGACGGCTGGACGACTGGACAGCTGGACAACCCTGGGATCTGCTCGAACCAGGGCCCGAGACTCAACTCCGTGTTTGAAGGCAGCTGTTCCAGATGCAGCCCTGCAGCGATAGAGACTCAAGGGCTGTCTTCGTTCAATAGCTCCTGTTTGGCGGCCTCCAGATGTTGACGAGCCTCCTCACTGACCACGGGATACTTCAGATCCAGTGAATCGAGAGTCTCGATGATGGCCGCCGATACCACGATCCGCGTGAACCACTTGTTGTCAGCTGGCACCACATACCAAGGAGCGACCTTGGTTGCGGTGTGTCGAATCATGTCCTCATAGGCTTTCATGTAGTCGTCCCAGTAAGCGCGCTCCTTGATGTCGTTGGCGGAAAACTTCCAGTTCTTTTCAGGGGTCTCAAGCCGTTCCAGAAAGCGCTTCTTCTGCTCCTTCTTGGAGAGGTGCAGAAAGAACTTGCGCACAACAATGCCATTACTGGAAAGATATTGTTCGTAGTGCCGGATGTCACGGAATCGTTCTTTCCAGATGTCCTTGCCAATCAACGGCTCCGGCAGCGTTTGCTGATGCAGCAGCTCGGGATGGACACGCACCACCAGGGTCTCCTCGTAGTAGCTGCGGTTGAAGATGCCGATCCGCCCCCGCTCGGGCAGTGCGAGATTGCAGCGCCAGAGAAAATCGTGATCCAGGTCCAAAGATGAGGGAGCCTTGAAGCTGGTGACCTGGCAGCCCTGGGGGTTGACCCCGCTCATCACATGCTTGATGGTGCCGTCCTTACCGGCGGCATCCATGGCCTGAAAAGCCAGCAACAGAGCCCAGCGGTCCTGGGCATAGAGCATGTCCTGAAACGCCGCCAGCAGCTCCACGCCCAGGGCCAGGGCTTCTTTGGCCTGGGGGTTTGTCTTCCTGGTCGAAATGGAGCGTGTCACCGGGATCAACATCCTTGAGTCGAAACGATTCTCCGTCTTCAACGCGGAAGGGCCTGGCAAAGTCCTTGGCTCGCTGGATCAACTTCTTCTGGTCTTTGTTCATGGTGGGTTTGGTTCCAACCACTCCTGATCTCCAACCTAAGGGGTTGCTGGCAATCTCTATCGAGCAGAGCCACAAAGTTATTGTTGATTCAGGTGTCGAAGCGAATGGCATCCCTGAAGATCAGGTCGTCTCGCCAAGGCGTGCACCCCGTGCGTGAACGCTTGATTCACGACCAAAACATGCCTGCACCATCGTCGCAACAGAGCCTTGACTGCCTGACTCGACGATCACGGCAGCCCTCCAGCAGCCGCCAGCCCAATCAGTCTTTCAAGCCAGGCCAGAGAAACGTATTGAACCGTCGCCCACCGAGTGTTGCCTGATGGCCCAGGGTGTTGGCCGTCGATAAACTCACAACGGCGCCCATCCGGTCAGCCAGTTTGACACAGTTCTGGAATGTCTGGGGTGTATAGCACTGCACATCCAGTTGATTGCACCCACCGCGGGGAGTCAACCCTGCCTGAAAGGGTTGAATGCTGCAGAAAATTGGATTGGCATAGGCCCTACGGAGCATATAGAAGTCAGACTGCCTATAGTTTGCGAAAAAATGGTCATCCACCTGAATTCCGTCAGCATGGCGGGCTTCATGCACCAGATCTCGGATGCTCATGCGGCGGTACTGTGGAGACTGCACCCAGACCACCGGGATCAGGCCATGCTGGCGGGCTTCCCGGGCCACCTCCTGCTGCATTGCATCCGATACTTTTCGGTAATCCAGAAAGACGACCCGATAGTTTTCGCTGCGGATCTGAGCCATGACCTGGCTCAGACTGCCCTTGGTGGAATGAAACCAGATCTGAGGCTGAGACAGCCAGGTGCCGTTGGGAGCCGCGCCGGCAGCTACTGGTACCAACGCCATCACTATTGCTGCCAGATGTCCGAGAATCTTCCGTATTCGAGGATTGTGGTCAATCATGACGTGGAATCCGATGAACTGATTCACTGATGCCTGTGGCCGTCGACCCTGGCCGCGGGAGGCCATGCCAGATTCTCTCCATCCCAGAGTCTGAAAGGTCTGCGGGCTCCCTTGCAGGTTGGCTGTTCTGCCATCCATCCCACCATGCCGCTCCTGCGCCCAATCCCGTTGTTCGCCCTCGGGCTGATGCTGGCTCCACCGGCCAAGGCCCTGGAGCTGATTGAAATCCGACTACCCCTGGTCGACACCAGCGTCAGTGTGCGGGTGGCGGAACTGCGGGATCCCCAGAGCCTGCTGACGGGCACCAGCGATCTGGCCCAGCTCGATCAAGCCACCGGCGGCTCGTTCGGCAGACGCTTGATCTCCTTTCTGCAGGCCCCCCTGCCCATTCCCATCGGCGCCATCGCCAAGGAGTCGGCAGGCACGCCCCTGATGGCTCAGGTGCTGCTGATCCTGGAGGCACTGGTGAAGGTCGAAGGCCTGGAGGCACCACCCGATCCGGCTCAGATCGTGGCAACGCTCGAACAACGTTCCGCCAAGGGCCAGCTCAGCCTGCTGGATGTGCTGGAGGTGCTCCCCGGACGCAGTGCCTCGATCGAACTGGACCAGGCGGTGTTCGGGCTGCAACGGCTGGTGCGTCAGCAGCAACCCGCCGACAACCTGATCAGCCAAGGCAAACCGGCCGGCATCGATCCGGCCCTGAGCCTTCGAGGGCCTCTCAAGCCGATCCGCCAGCAGGGGTCCATCGCCGCATCGCACCGCCCCGAGCCGCTCCAGGTGGTCTCGATGGCACCCAGCAGCGGTGGCAACGGCCAACTGGTGGTCATCTCCCATGGACTCTGGGACGATCCGGTGAACTTCGAGGGCTGGGGCGCCCACCTGGCCAGCCACGGCTACACCGTGCTGCTGCCCCGCCATCCCGGCAGCGACCAGGCCCAGCAGCAGGCCATGCTTGCCGGCCGGGTGCCGCCGCCGAATCCCGACGACCTGCGGCTGCGCCCCCTGGATGTGTCAGCGGCGATCGATGCTGCCGCCGCCGGCAACCTCGCTCTGCCGTCCCCCGTACGCACGGATCAGGTGGTGGCCATGGGTCAGTCGTGGGGGGCGACCACGGTGCTGCAACTGGCCGGGGCCCGGCCCAGCGCCACCCTGCTGGGCCGCTCCTGCGAGAACCTGAGGGATCCGGCCCGCAACCTCAGCTGGGTGCTCCAGTGCAGCTTCCTGACCAGCGCGAACCGGGCCGGCGGGGCTGATCCCCGGGTCACGGCCGTGGTGGCGGTGAGCCCGCCGATGCGCCTGCTGTTTGATGTCGGAGCCGGCAAGGCGATGAATGGGCGGGTCCTGCTCGTGAGCGGCAGCAAGGACTGGGTGGTACCGGCAGGGCCCGAGGCGATCACACCGATGGCCCAGGAAGCCCGCAACACCGGCGGCGGCCATCGCCTCGTGCTGGTGCAGGGGGGAGATCATTTCAACCTCCGCTCGATCGAAGCCGACGGAGGCGGCCCCCTGCGGGGCCTGCTGCTGGCCTGGACGGAGGGTGCCTTCGCGGCGGGGCCTGCCGCCGCACCGGGACCCAGCGCACCACCGTTGCTGCCAGCGGATGGCTGGGGTGACACCAGCTTCGCCCTGGTGGATGTGACTCCCCTGCTGCCGGCCGTGCCGACGCCCTGATGGAACCCTGCTCAGCCTGATCAGGTGAACCTTGTCACCTCAGCCTTGGCTGCCTGACTGGATCAGCGCAGGGAACGGCTCAATCATCCGTGCGGATGTAAGAAACAGAGGCAAGATATTGCTCCCCGAATGAAAGGAAGGCAAGGAGGCAGAGAGGGAGAGGAAGGTAGAGAAGGAGGGAGCAGAGGGAGAAATGATCAGCCTCTGATATCGGGATGTGAAGCCGTTATGGGCATCCTGTCCAAGTCTGGCTAGTAAGTAGGCAAACCCACAACGCTCATCAACACTGGAGAGAACCGTGCAGATCCAAGTCAATACAGACAAGAATATCTCTGGGCATGAGGCTTTGGCACAAAGCATCGAAACTACCCTGAATCACATTCTGACCCGCTTCGCTGATCATATCACCAGGCTGGAAGTTCACCTGAGCGACGAGAACAGTGCCTCAAAGCCTGGCCCCGTTGACAAGCGATGCCTACTGGAGGCACGGCTCGAGGGACGACAACCAACATCTGTCAGCGATCAATCCACGACCATTGATCAAGCGGTATCAGGCGCTGCCCATAAGATGGTGAGGTTACTGGAAAGTGAACTGGGCAGGCTTGACAATCACTAGCCTTTGATCAGTCAGCACTCAGTCTTATCTCTTGCAACATACCAGCGAATAGCTCCAAAAGTGTCTGCAGACCAGAGTCTCTGGTACCCAGTCAGGCCTGCTTTCCAGATCGGCCTGGACAATGGAAAGAGCTACGACCTGCCACCGATCGAGCACAATGGGCGCCTGGATGAAACGTCCGTTGACTCTGACGATAGTTGTATTGATCATCGCTGGATGGGCTGTTGTCTTTGACTTGCTTCGCAACGGCTTCTCACTCGCCTCTGCCTGCGACTTCGGGTTCGGCAGACGACATCAAGACTTGCAGATCCAGTTTCTCCGCACCATGTTCAAGGAGCCCCTTCCCGAGAAAATCAAGATTGATACCTTTGCCTGCAGTGGCTTTCAGGATTTCACGGTGACGTCCAAATTTCGCCTTCAAACGCAGGATGGCGCCAAGCTGCTTGAGGCGCTAACGCGAACATACTCCTCGCCTCAGAACAGCGAGTTTGTCAAAGATGCTGAGAAACGACAATCAGTCGTGACGTTTCCAGATGGCAAGCTGACCAGCTTTTATCTTCCTGGCGTCAAGGTTGTCTACAGCAGAGAAATCAAGGTCAGGTTTCCTGCCAACAGCACCAGCGAAGCTACGATTGATTTTGTTGGCACCCAGTGGTGAGAATCCAGCACCTCCATGCCGATCCCATGACGCCTCCATCCACGCAGCACGTGCTCATCATCCACGAGGTTGCCGACTATCCCGCCTGGACCTCACTTGACAATGCAAGGCGCTTTTTCGACTCGCCAAAGCTGGAAAGAATCAGGGTGGAGGCTGGCGTCAAGTCTCCGGAATTCATTGACCTGAAACAACTGGAAGCGGGCATTCTATGAAGGCAGGCTGCCCGGATTCGCCATGAACCGATTGGATCACATCTGTTTGCTGGCAGAGCACAACAGCTGGATAGACACCAAGGTCTTTAAGGCTGACAAAGCGCTGAAAACCGCATAGCTCAATCCCAACAGAGGAGCCTTCCTGGGCTCCATTCATCAAATTCCCGCGAAGCCTTCCCAGCGCATGGTCTGATGGCTTCGACAGCATCGTTGGCACCGATAGCTCCAATGAATCCGATGGATCCGATCAATGTCTGAAATCCTTGTGCCGCACGGCCGCAATGAAAGCCTGCAAGCTGGCTGGATCCTTGAAGCCATCGGATCCCTTGACACCGCACTTCACATCCACGCCAAAGGGCTGAACCTGCTCGATCGCCTGGCCCAGGTTCGGGACATCGAGGCCACCGGCCAGATTGAGCGACACAGGCAGGCTGCCCCGGATGGGGATCACGTTGGGGCTCTCGCCGGGGCGGATGCGGGTCCAGTCGACCGTGGTGCTCTTGGCTGAATCGCTCAGGGTCTGCAGAGCCAGGATCTGGTGGGCCTGGCGGGCAATCAGATCCGCCGATCCGCGCGAGCCGATCTCCTCATCGGGGTTGAACAGCACCGTGATCCTGGCGAAATCGCGGACGTTCCGTTCGGCCGTCAGCTCCAGGGCCTGCAGGATCATCACAGTCGTAGTGGACCATCAGCAGGATCCGGCGGCTGCCGGCGCCTCGGATCTGGCCGACCACGATGTCGCCCACGGAGGGCTTGACCGGCAGGAGATCCTGCTCCGCCTGTGTCCACCCCTGGAGGAGGAGGTTGCCTGGACCATCACCATCCACTTGGGAGTTGTCATCCGCCTGGCGGCAGGTTCACCCAACAGAGCCAGATGCTCAGGCCACTGATCAACACCATGGCCAGGGGCCAGATGTCATCAAGGCGATGCAGCCGCTGCTGCAGGATCTCCTTGCCGTCCCCATCGGGCATGGCTTCCATGTCGCTGTAGCGGCGGCCGATCCAGATCACCAGCACAAACGCCATCAGGGTGACCACGTAGGCCACCACGTACACCTGATCGAGAAAGGTGAGGAACGGCAGCTGGGGCAACTCCGCGCGGTAGGTCTGCTGCAGAAACACCAGGGTCAGCAGCACCGTGACCGGGATACTGGCGCGGGCATCCTGTTCATCGGGCCGCACCTTGAACACCAGCAGCACCATCACCATCAGCACCGCCAGGGGCAACAGCAGGCGCCAGAAGGCGGCCCAGGCGGAGATGCCGAAGGAGATATCGAACACCACCTGGCTGTAATCGTTCTCGGCACCACCCAGGCCGAAGTTGGTGGCGTAGTGGTGCCGGTACTCCGCGATCGACCAGCCGCGGTTGAGCCAGCCGATGATGCCGGCGTAGAGCCCCATGCCACTGTTCTGGAGATCCGGTTCGAGCCGGAGGCTGCTGTAGTCGAGGCCGCCATCGACGTCGTCGACCTCCAGCACCAGGGGCAGACTCACGGTCATGAAGGGAAAGTGGCGGAAACTGGCCTTGTCGATGTAGAAGCGCCCGATGTAGTTGAACAACTGGTAAAAGCTGCCATCAGCGAGGCGTACCGGACGATCGACCAGGGGCCGCAACACCGGATCAGCATCGGACAGCAGGCCGTTGAGCAGGGTGAAACGGCGGTCGATGCTGGTGTTCTGCGCTTCGAGATAGCGCTGCAGCGGCTCGTCCCAGCGCAGCCACACGTAGCCACCAGACGAATAGCTGGGGATGTTCAGTTCGAGGTCGTAGGTGCTGTTGACATACACCCCCACCTGCACATGGTTCGCGGCCCGTTCCAGAGCCACCTGGTCTTCGCGGGCTTCCGTCGCGTTCAGCCGCTCCCCTCGCAGGGAGGTCCAGCCACCGCCGGCCAGCAGGGCCGGATCGGTGCTGAGCGCCCGGGAGGCCGAGGACAGCCGCAGCGAGTCTCGGCTGCGCACCTGGGCGACATCAATCCGCATCAGCCCCAGAATCAACAGGGCGACGGCAAGAACAACGGACCCAATGGCAAGACCATTCCAGCGCTTCCGCCGTCGACCGGGCGCCCTGCCTTCGGAACCTCGCGGTTCTGGACCTGGCGGCTCCGGGAGACCGGACTCGGGCAAGGGCTCATCGGAGTGCATTGGCGCCTTGCCACCACGCCTGACCCTAGGGATGACCGGCAGCACTGCCGGCAAGGCGGCCCTGGCCCTGGTCGTCCTTCCCCTGGCTGCCCTGCTGCCGAGCGTGCTGCGCCTGCCCTCGATGGCGACGGCAGCGGCAGCAAGGATCTCCGGTGCTCCTGGATCTGCCGCAAGCGCTCCGGAGCTGGTACTGGGACAGTCAGCACCCTTCAGCGGCCCCTCTGCCCAGCTGGGCCAGGAGTATCGACTCGGCGCCCAGGCCTGGTTCGCGGAGGTCAACCGCCGCGGTGGGATCCATGGACGCCGGATCCGCCTGGTGAGCCACGACGACCGCTATGAACCGGAACTGACCCGCCGCAACACCGACAGGCTGATCCAGCAGGACAGGGTCCTGGCCCTGTTCGGCTACGTCGGCACCCCCACCGTGAAGGCCGTGTTGCCGACGGTAGAGCGCGAACACATCCCCCTGGTCGCCCCCCTGACCGGAGCGATGCTGCTCAGGGAGCCGCGGCGGCCGCTGGTGTTCAACCTGCGGGCCAGCTACCAGGCGGAACTCGACCAGATCGTCGCTGCCCTGGTGCGCGCCGGCCGCCACCGGATCGCCGTGCTGCACCAGAACGATGCCTTCGGCGACGACGGGCTGGCCGCCACGCGACGGGCCTTGCAGCGCCATGGACTCCAGCCGGTGGCCACGGCCGGCGTGGAGCGCAACTCCAGCGCCACCAAGGCTGCGGCCCGCACCCTGCAGGCGGCCAACCCCAGCGGGGTGGTGATCATCAGCTCCTACCCCGGTGCGGCAGCCATCAGCCGCGACCTGCTGACCCTGGGCAGCAAGGCGCAGCTGATGACGGTCTCCTTCGTGGGCAGCCGGGCCCTGCAGCAGGCCCTGCCCGATGGCCAGTCGACCGGGATCGGCATCAGCCAGGTGGTGCCCTTCCCCTGGAACCGCCGGATCCCGGTGGTGGCGGAGTACCAGCGGCTGATGCAGCGGCAGGCCACCGAGCCCCAGTACGGCTTCACGAGCCTGGAAGGGTTCCTCGCCGCCCGCCTGATCAGCGAAGGGCTGCAGCGGGCCGGGCCCATCCCCAGTCGCAAGGGGCTGACCCAGGCCCTGGAGTCGATGGGGCGCGTCGATCTGGGCGGCTTTCCCCTGGAACTGAGCCCCAGCGACCGGCAAGCCAGCGACTTCGTGGAGCTGACCTACCTGGGCTCCCAGACGTGGGAGCCCTGATCTGTGGCGCTCCTGGCTAAGGCACCCCAGACCAGGCCGTGATCTGATCCACCAGCCGTTCCATCCCCCGTTGCCGGGCTGGATCGTCGGCCCAGGCGCCCAGCAGCTGCTTGCGCAGGCCGCCGCTTGCGGGGGTGAGGTGGTCACCGGGCAGCTCCAGCAGCTCGGAGCAATCACCGGACCGCGCCTGCAGCACCCCCAGCAAGCGGTTGCTCTGATCAATGCCGTCGCGGTTGAACCGCACCAGCAGGTTGCGGGGCTGGCGGTAGGTGGCCCCAACCTGGAGCAGGGTTTCTTCCGGCGAGGGACTGAACTCACTGCGGAACTTGAATTGTTGTCCCAGTTCCGCCAGCAGCGGCACCGAACGCTCCGCCGAGAAGTTGTTGAAGCTCAGGGCCACCAACCCGTCACAGCGGCGACCGCCATCCGGAGCCAGCAGATGCAGCTTGCAGCCGAGACTGTGGCCCAGCCGCAGCAGCGGACCGGAGGCGGGTCCCGGCGTTGGGAAGCCACTCGTGGTGGCGTCGTCGCCGAGCCGGAACCGTCGGAACAACCGCCAGGCGGCACTGGCCTGGGCCTGGTGATCGAAGCCTGGCACGTAGCTCCAGGCATGCACCCGCCAGTGGCGAGCCGCCAGGGCCTCAAGGAAACGCCGGTAGCTGAGCTGGGGGGTGGCAGCCAGATAGCTGCCACCGATGAACTCGATCAGGCCCCGCGGCGCGCCGGCCGGCTCCAGCTGCCAGAGCTCTCCCTGCTGCCTCCATCGCGCCATGCCGGCTGCTCCTGTTAATCGACGGAAGACCCCTCGCCTCAGGCGTCCTGAAGCTGCTGCAGGGCCTGGATCGCCTCACGCCGGTGGGCGGGGCCATCGAGAAGGTTGTTGAACACATGCCGCACCGTGCCCTGTCCATCGATCACATAGGTGACGCGCCCCGGCAGCAGGCCCAGCACCCCTGGCACCCCGAAGGCCTTGCGCAGGCCGTTGCCCCGATCCACCAACAGCGGATAGGGGAGCTGGTGACGGCTGGCGAAGCGCTGATGGCTGGCGGTGTCATCGCCGCTCACGCCCCACACCTCAGCGCCAAGGGCCTGCAGGTCGGTGTAGCTGTCACGGAAGGCGCAGGCTTCCATCGTGCAGCCCGGGGTGTCGTCCTTGGGATAGAAGAACAGCACCAGGGCCTTGCCGCCCAGCTGATCGCTGCGCCGCTCAACGCCGTTCTGATCAGGCAGGGCCACCAGGGGGGCCCGATCACCGGTGGCAAGGGGGCGTGCCAAGAGCTTATGGAGAGAACCCAAACCCTAAGCAGGCTGACTGACAGAACGCTGCGGATCCACTGGGACGGAGGGTGCTTGCTGCGCAGAGCCCCTGCGGCTGAGAGCATGGGGCGGCAAGCAGGGCGGTGATGGCGTCGCACTCCAGTCGGTCGCACTCCAATCAGTGGCACCAGGACGACCTGCTCAGCCTGCTGGGCGGATCTGTGGAGACGGGCGCTCCTGCGCCCAGGGATCCAGAACCTGCGCCGGAGCCGGCCCTCGACACAGCAGACCCTGCTCTGAAGACAACCACCGCCTCCCAGGACTCAGAGGGCGAGCAACCGGAACCATCGCGGCAAACGGAGCCGCAGAACCCGGCATCCACGCCAGCGCCCATGCCGGTTGAGATCCCCAGAGCCGTGTCCATCTCCCATTCCGAGTCCCAGACCCCAACCACCACTGCTTCGCAATCGGCTTCGCAACCCGCTGCGCGGTCAGCGGTGCCGCAGCGCCTCCTGATCCTGGACACCGAAACCACGGCCCTCTCCCCTGCCGATGGCAGCTGCATCGAGGTGGGGGCGGTGCTGTTCCATGTCCCCAGCCGCGCCGTGCTCAGCCAGGTGTCGTTCCTGCTGCCCTGCAACGCCAATCCGGCAGAGCATGTGAACGGCATCGCCGCCGACTGGACACGACTGGAGCAGCCCTGGCAGGCCGGGCTGCAGTGCTTCCTGGCGATGGCCGCCGCCGCCGATGCGGTGCTGGCCCACAACGCCGCCTTCGATCGCCAGTGGTTCGGCCACGGGGAGCTGCCGGCCCTGGAGCGGCCCTGGATCTGTTCGATGGAGGAGATCCGCTGGCCGGCCGAGAAGCACCTGCGCTCCAACCCCTCCGTGCGGGACCTGGCCCTGGCCTACGGGGTCCCCGTCTGGGCCGCCCATCGCGCCCTCACCGACTGCATCTACCTGGCCCAGGTGTTCGAGCGTTGCAGCGATCTGGACACGCTGCTGGCCGCGGCCCAGGAACCGCGCCATCTCTACCGCGCCAACCTCAGCTATGCGGAACGCCACCGCGCCAAGGAGGCGGGTTTTCGCTGGAACGACCCCGTGCCAGGAGCCTGGAGCCGCCGGCTGAGCGAGTCTGAGGTGCAGGCCCTGGGCTTTCCCGTCCAGCAGGTGGAACTCGATCGAGACGAGCGACCAGCAGGCTCTGGAGCCATCACCGGCAGCAGCCAGCCCACCCGGCGGACACTGCCTCGCTCGGCCTGACCGGATCAATCCGACCGAAACAACCGGATCTGAGTCGCCGTCCAACTCCGAACTCCTGCGACTGAGTTGAAGACAAAACAGCCAGGACTCAACAGGCTGGAGAAGCCACGTGCCGGGCTGCAGTGATGACCAGCGGAAGTGAGCCCGGCCCCCACTGGTCTCTGGTCGATGTGCCGCAGCAGCGCATCCGCCGTTGGAAGAACGTGCGCACCTGGGCGCGGCTGATCCGGGAGGCCGAAGCGCTCTGGCGGGTGGACGTCCGGGCCCTGCATCGCCTGGCGGCCCTGGAACTGGGCCAGTTGCTGCAGGAGGTGCCGCCACGCCTGCGGCGACGCGTCAATCGCTGGCTGCGCAGGATGGGCGTGGTGACACGGCTGGAATGAGCCCAGGGCGATGAGCGAACTTCTCGTGATTCAGCACCTCGATCGGGAAGGGCCTGGCCGCTTCGCAGGCGCAGCCCGCGCCAGGGGCTGGCAGGTGAGCGTCTGCCGGCCGGATCGGGGTGAGGCTCTGCCGGCAGCGACCCCCACCGGCACCCCCACCGACCAGGTGCTGCTGGTACTGGGCGGACCGATGGGCGTGGCCGATCTCGGCAACGATGCCTTTCCCTGGCTCGAGGCGGAGCTGGAGCTGATCCGCCAGCGGGTGGAGGCGCAGCAACCAGTCCTGGGGATCTGTCTGGGTGCTCAGTTGCTGGCCCGGGCGATGGGGGGCGATGCGGTGCCCCTGGAGGTGGGAGAGCCGCCCCGGCCATTGCGGGAAGTGGGATGGGGCGCCGTGACCTGGACGACGACGGCGGAGCAGGAAGCTGTGCTGCAGGGACTGGCCGCCAGTGAACTGGTGCTGCACTGGCACGGCGATCGGATTGTGTTGCCACCGGGCGCCACCCTGTTGGCCTCAAGCCTTCACTGCGTCGAGCAGATGTTCCGAATCGGCCGGCACGCCTGGGGCCTGCAGTTTCATCTGGAGGTCACACCGGAGCTGCTGGAGCCATGGCTGCTGCAGGATCGGGCCTATGTGATCGAAGCCCTCGGGGCTGATGGCGTCGAGCGCATCCGCCGCGGCGGACGGCACTGGCAGGCCAGCACCGAGCGCAGCGCGACGCTGCTGATCGAGAACCTGCTCAGTGCCCTGGAGGCGTGCCTGCGTCGATGAGCCTCGGGCCATCCATCGAGGGCACGCTTGTCAACCGGAACAAGCCACTGAACAGAAGCACTGGGAAGAACAGGTCAAGGAAGAGAAGCAAGACGACGAGAAGGAATCCGCTTGCCGCCGAGAGATCATGAAAATGGAGGATTCAGAGTTCAGATCCAAACCCAGAGTTCTGATGGTGACTGCCGAGACAGGGTGAGATATTCAAAGCAAGCGTTCTGTATTCAGAGCCAGTGCCAGTGTTCTGAGCCCAGTGTTCTGAGCCCAGAGCTCAGTGCTCAGTGCTCAGTGCTCAGTGCTCAGTGCTCAGTGCTCAGTGCTCGAAGAATGTGCTGAACAACCCTGCCGGCGACTCCTTCGTCACCAAGTACTGAGTGGTGCGCTTTGAGTTCTAAGTCAAAAACAGCAGGCATAAAAAACCGCCCTGTTCAGGACGGTTATGAGATAAAGAAGCGGCTGGATGGAAACCGCTGCGTTGTTGCCGTTGATTTAATCGGAGCGGCGGGATTTGAACCCACGACCCCCACTACCCCAAAGTGGTGCGCTACCAAGCTGCGCTACGCCCCGGCGAATGAAAATTATCACAGCGTCTGCCGGGCTCGCCCCTGGATCTGGCGGCGCTTCAGGCGACGCAGCAGCCGGGCCGTGAGCTTGTCGCGGCTCAGACCGGCGTAGCCGCAAACCCGCAGCTGACGGGCCAGCAGGCGCAGCTGGGCCAGGGTCATGGTGGCGAGTCGCAACTCAGGCAACCGCTCCCACGCCTGGCTGGTGACCGGCAGATCAGCACCGCCGCGACCCTCGCGGAATCCGACCAGGGCACTCCCGGCCATCCACTCGGGAATCAGAACGAACAGCACAGCCAGCAGGCCGTAGAGCTCCACCAGCCCGCGGGGCAGGGGATGCAGCTGGCGGCGGCTTCCAGGGGGCCTGGAAGGGGTCACAACAGACCCCGCTCCGTTGAGCCAGCCATCGGTCGGTCGATGGTGGCGGATGGGGCGGAATCGCGCCACTGCATCGGGGGTTCTCCACCGGGGTTGAGGCGCACGGTCCAGAACACCAGGGCGAAACAGAGACCCACCGTGGCCAGGATGCCCACGATCACGATCCGATCGGGAAGTGGCGTCATACCTGTTCGGTGCGGATGCACTGCAACCGGATTGGCAGCTTCTCCAGGGTGAGCTCATCGCCGCGCAGGATGACCAGCATGCCGTCGTTGCGGTAGCGGATCCCCGGTTCGGCGGAATCCTCGCGGAACAGAGTGGAACGGAAGCGGCCGGCGATCAGGGAGGCCTGGGCGTCGTTACGTTCCAGCACCAGCTGAGCCTTGTCGGCGCAGAGAAACTTCTCCTTGATGCCGTAGTCCTCCCACCAGGGGGAGGACATGGCGATCAGGGGTCCGAAAAGCAGGCCGAACAGGGGGACAGTCATCCTCCGCAGGGTGGTGGCGGGCTGATGATCAGCGTTCATAACGCACCCACGGCTCTCAGGCAGCGGCCCGTGCGAAAAGCACCATAGCCAGGCTCTGCAGGGAATCCTTCGCAGCGGATCATGGTTTGAACCATGCGCCCCGCCTTCCGCCCGTCACCTCAGCTCGCAACTGGTCGAGTTCGGTCTGCATGCACCCCACCACCCGGTCGTAGCAGGCCTGCACGTAAGCGCGGTCGCGGCTGGCGGCATGGCCGCTGCGGGGCAGATGGATTGGCTGGCAGACCCGCGTATGGATCACCGTGGGCAGGGGGAGATTGGGCAGAGGCCCCACCGCCAGGCCCCAGGGAAGTCCCAGGTAGAGCGGCATCACTTCCGGATCGAGGCCCAGCAGCCAGGGCATGCCGTGGTCATGCAGACGCCGGGCGGCGGGGTAGCAGTCCTCGATCACGTACAGGCTGTCATGACTGCCCCAGGAGATCAGGGGCACCAGCGGCAGGCCATGCCAGATCGCCAGCCGCAGAAAACCGGTGCGGCCGCCGAAGTGGATGCGACCCCGCAGCCGATGGGGCCGGAAGGCATCCTGGCCACCTCCGGGATAGACCAACAGACTGTCGCCCTGGCGCAGGACTGCCAGGGCCTGGCGCGGATAGAAGGGAATCGCCCCGACCCGGGCAGCCAGATCCGCCGCGAAGGGATAGGCCTGCCACACCTTGGCGTGGGCCAGTCCATAGACCCGCCGCTCCAGGCCGTAACGGCGAAACCAGTCGTAGAGAAACATCGGCAGGTCCGGTGTCGCCAGACCACCGTTGTGGGAGCCCACGAACATCAGCTGGCCCGAGGCCGGCACATGCTCCCAACCGCTGGTCTGCACCCGGAAGTAAGACCGGTAGAACCAGCCCCACAGCGGCATCAGCCGCCGGATCAGATCGGGATCCCGCTGCCTCCCCGGATGGGGATCAGGATCGGGCGAGCGGTTCAGGGGCCTGGCCAATACCGAGGCTCAATGTATGGCCGTTTCCAGCTGCAGCGTGATGGAATCCAAGCCAGGCGGGCTCCAGCGAGAACGGCTCAGGCCGAGACCTCAGGCCTGCTGGGCCATCCAGGTATGCACCGCCTCCACCGCCTGGTCCGGCGTCTCCCAGGGGAGCACGTTGCGACCGCCCAGCAGACGGGCGGAGGCCCTGGGCAGCCGACCCGCATAATCGGCTGCCTTGATCTGGGGGGTATCGCGTTTGCCGCGGCGGCTGATGCCGCTGGCCTGGTCGCCGAACAGGGCCAGCACCGGCACCTCCAGCTGGCGGAGGCGGTCGCTGTAATCGCGGCGCCAGAACCCGGCCAGAAACGAAAACACGGCATGGCGACTGGCCAGATCGCGCGACCCCTCCCGCAGCATCGACAGCCACTCCGCGTCGACATCCGAGGAGCGGGCGAACAGTTCCTTTTCCGAAAAGGAGCGCAGGAACCGCTCGGTGCGGGCGTAGCGGTAAAAGAGGCCGCCCAGGGGGGTGTGGAAGAAGCCACGCCAGAGAGCGTTGGCCAGCCGCTCATCAGCCGGCCCCGTCATCACCTTCCAGGAGGGCGGGCCGAACAGCACCATGCCGCGAATCGCCTGCGGCCGCAGGGCCTGCAAGTCCAGGGCCACCGGCAGGGAGGCGCCCTGCACCAGCAGCCACACCGACCGGCGCACCCGTTGATCGAGCAGCACGGCAATCTGGTCCGCCCAGTGCTCGGGGCGGAGGATCCGGTCCGGCATGGCGGAACGGCCGCAGCCGATCAGATCCGGATGAATCAGGGGTTGGGGCAGGCGGCGAGCGTTCCATTCATGGCTGAACCGCTGCCAGAAGGCACCGGACAGCCCTACACCGATCGGGTGAAGCGAAAGGATCGGATCGGCGCTTCCGGCCTCCAGATCGCCCTCCACCCGGCAGAAACAGGCCTGGCCCTCCCAGTCGTAGGCAAAGGTGGAGCGGGGCACAGGGCGAAAAGAGCGACCTTACGAGGACTGGATTACGAGGCCTGGATCGGTGTGTTGTCGCTGCGCAGCACGCAGTGAGCGATGCTCCAGTCGTACTGCTTCCAGACCGCATCCCCGAGCCGGTAGGCGGCAGCGGGGAAGGCACCGAGGCGCACACCCGTGGGCTGGGCGGAGCAGTAGGGCCGGCTGCCGGGCTTGGCCAGATACTGCTGGTGGTAGGCCTCGGCGTAGAAGAAGGGCCGATCCGCGGCGATCTCGGTGGTGATCGTGCCCAGACCAGCCGCCTGCAATTGCTCCTGATAGGCGGCGCCACTGGCCCGCGCCAGGCTCAGCAATGCCGGATCGTTGGCATAGATGGCGGAGCGGTACTGGCTGCCGCGATCGTTGCCCTGGCGATTGCCCTGGGTGGGGTCGTGGGACTCCCAGAACAGCTTGAACACATCGCTGGCGTCCACCACCGCCGTATCCCAGACCACCCGCACCACCTCGGCGTGGCCGGTGCGGCCGGAGCAGACCTGGTCGTAGCTGGGATGGGGCGGGTCACCGCCGGCATAGCCCACCGCCGTGGTGACGACGCCGGGCAGGCGCCAGAACCCCTTCTCGGCGCCCCAGAAGCAACCGCAACCGAACAGGGCCTCGGCCTGCCCCTCCACCAGCGGAGCCGCCAGGGGCGTTTTCAACACGGCATGCAGAACGTCGCCTGCAGGGGTGAGATCACGGGTCGACGAACCGGACGGGGAGGTGGCAAAGAGCCCGAACACAGAGATGGGAACCGAGAGAAAACGAGCCTAGGAAGGGCCACCGCCAGGCGCGCTGGGCTCCAGGGCAATGTGGTTCAGCAGGGTGGTCGTGAAGGCGAATAACAGGAACGGCAACGACAGCACCAGGATCACGCCCACTCCCACCAGGGCGAAGATCGGCTTGCTGGCTCCCATCAGCGCCATGCCAGCCGCCAGGCTGGCGAAGATCACCAGCATCCAGATCAGGATCTGGCCGTAGATGTCACCGAAGGTGAGCGTGCAGCGCAGGTTGTAGCCCTTGGAGGGATCCATGGGGTCGGGGTCCCGGCAGAGAAGATGGGTGCTCTCACATAAGCGGGCCGCAGCGGTGTTGTCCGCAGCCCTCAACATCACTTCAGGCAGTCGATCCCAACAGGGAGGGTTCAGGCCTCGACCACCTGCAGCCGCTCCTCGGCCTGTTGCCGCTCCCACAGACGCCGGTAGGTGCCGCTCTGATGGATCAGATCGCGGTGGTGACCCTGTTGCACCAGGCGGCCATCCTCCAGCACCAGCACGCGGTCGCAGGCGGCGGCGGCCGAGAGCTGGTGGCTCACCATCAGGATCGTGCGGCCCTGCTGCTGACGCACCGAGGCCAGGATTTCAGACGCCGTGGTGTTGTCCACGCTGGCCAGGGCATCGTCGAGCACCAGCAGGGGTGCCTCCACCAGCAGGGCCCGGCCGAGGGCGGCACGCTGGCGCTGGCCGCCGCTGAGGGTGATGCCCCGCTCGCCCACCAGGGTGGCGTAGCCATCGGGGAAACCCTTCACATCAGCCTCGAGGCGGGCCTGCCGGGCCGCCAGCTCGACCCGCTCCTGCGGCGCCTCCGGAACTCCGTAGCGCAGGTTGTCCGCCAGGGTTGCCGTGAACAGATAGCCCTCCTGGGGCACCACCGCCACCCGCTCGCGCAGATCCGGCAGCGACAGGTCGGTCACGTCGACTCCATCGAGGAACAGCTGACCGGGCTCCACGGTCACCATCCGCCCCAGGGCCCGCACCAGGGTGGTCTTGCCGCAGCCCACCGGCCCCACCACCGCCACCAGCTCACCGGGCTCCAGCCGGAAGCACACATCCACCAGGGCTGGTCGGGGAGCATCGGGGTAACGCACACAGAGGCCTCGGGCCTCCAGCGCCCCGCGGGGCGGCTGGGTCGCGGGCACCGGCTGTATGGGCGACACGATCTGTGGCTGACGCTGCAGCAGCTCTTCGACCCGCTCCAGGCTCACCTGCCCGGTCTGGAAGGTGTTGAGCGTGAAGCCGAGCAGTGCGGTGGGGAACACCAGCCGCTCCACAAAGAGGATCAGGGCCACCAGATCGCCGATCGTGAGCCGGCCGCTCTCCAGCTGGCCGCTGCCCAGGGCCAGCAGCAGCAGCAGGCTGATCGAGGAAATGCCCTCCAGCAGGGGGAACAGGGTGCTGCGGGTCCGGGCCAGCCCCAGGGCGGCATCGCGATAGACGCGGTTGCGGGCTGCGAAGGCCCCCTGCTCGGTGCGCTCCTGGCCGTAGATCTTGATGGCGCTGATGCCGGAGAGGTCTTCCTGGATCAGGTCGCTGAGGCCCGCCAGGCTTTCCTGCTGACGGCGCTGCTGACGCATCATGCGGCCGCCGAACAGGCGCACCACCATCAGCATGAGCGGATACAACCCCACCGCCGCCAGGCTGAGCCAGGGGTCGATCATCAGCATCGCCGGCAGGGTCAGGGCATAGGCGAGGGCGGTGTTGGTGAGGCTGAGCACGGCAAAGCCCAGCAGCCGGCGCACGTTCTCGACATCGCTGGTGGCGCGGCTGATCAGCTCACCGCTGCCGGTGGCCTGCACCCAGCCCGGCTCCTGGCGCAGCAGGTGGCTGAAGATGCGCTCCTTGAGGGTCGCCTCCACCTGGCGGCCCACGCCGAACACCAGCATCCGTGACCACAGCCGCGCCGCCCCCATCACGGTGGCCAGCGCCAGGATCAGCGCCGCCTGGCGCAGCACATCCTGCATGGAGAAGCCATCCTGCAGATCGTCGATCACCCCCCGCACCTGCAGGGGAATCGACACGCTCAGCAGGTTCACCACCACCAGCACCGCCGCCCCGAGCAGCACCGTTCGTCGGTGCGGGCGCAGGTAGCGAAGGATGAGGGCGAGCCGTGGGGCGCTCATGGCAGGGCCGTGCGGCGAAGCGAAGGTCCAACTTACGGAGGGTGCTCCACCGCCGCGTCGGTGCCATGCCCCAGGCTGGAACGCTGCCCTGCCCGCGCAGCCCATGGCCTCCGATCCGTCGGCCCCCCACCAGAACGAGCAGAGCCATCCGCTCCACGCCAGCGACCGCGACACGGTCGATCGCCTGCTCGCCGCCGCCACGCCCACCGAGGCGGATCTGGTCGATGCGGCCCGCCTGTTGATGCGCTACCAGGGCTTCCCCGGCGCCCGCGACGTGCAGGACGATCTGGAGAAAGTGCTGCGCCTCTGGGGACTGGAGCGGCAGGCCTTGCATCAGCGCACCCGCGCCATCTGGGCGGCGGGCTTCCGGCCTGGAGCCGCCGCCGCCGCCAACGAACCGGTGGGGTCGGGCTTCGACACAGCCGATCAGGAGCCCTGACGGCCCCGATCCCTAGCCTGCCGGCAGCTGCAGTGCTTCGATGGCCCATCCCCTGTCGCCGCCGGCGCTGCTGGAGCAGTTGCTGGCGGGGCGCGACCTCAGCAGCGAGCAGGCCACCGCCCTGATGCGGGCCTGGCTGGAGGAGCAGCTGGAGCCGGTGCAGACCGGGGCCCTGCTGGCCAGCCTGCGGGCCAAGGGCGTCAGCGGCGAGGAACTGGCCGCCCTGGCAGAGGTGCTGCGCCAGGCCTGTCCGCTGCCCGGGCCCCGGCCGCCCCTGTTCCTGGTGGATACCTGCGGCACCGGTGGGGACGGAGCCGACAGTTTCAACATCTCCACCGCCGTGGCCTTCGTGGCGGCGGCTGCCGGCGCCCATGTGGCCAAGCACGGCAACCGCAGTGCCAGCGGACGGGTGGGCTCGGCCGACGTACTCGAAGCCCTCGGCCTGCGGCTGCAGGCTCCCCAGCACCAGGTGGTGGCGGCCCTGGAAGAGACGGGGCTCACCTTCCTGTTCGCGCCGGGCTGGCATCCGGCCCTGGTGGGGCTGGCGCCGCTGCGGCGCAGCCTCGGGGTGCGCACCGTGTTCAACCTGCTCGGACCGCTGGTGAACCCGCTGCGACCCGATGCCCAGGTGCTCGGCGTAGCCCGTGACGATCTGCTGGATCCGATGGCCGAGGCCCTGCAGCGCCTCGACCTGGAGCGAGCCGTGGTGGTTCATGGCCACGGCGGCCTCGATGAAGCCTCCCTCTCAGGCCCCAATGCGCTGCGGTTGCTGGAGAACGGCACGATTCGCCAGGAGACGCTCGACCCCACCGACCTTGGCCTCACCCCGGCACCTCTGGCGGCCCTGGCCGGTGGGGATGTCGCCACCAATGCGGCGATCCTCGAAGCCGTGCTGCAGGGCCGCGGCACCACCGCCCAGCGCGATGTGGTGGCCCTCAACGCCGCCCTGGTGCTGTGGGCCGCCGGCCGGGCAGCCTCGATCCCGACGGGCCTCGAACAGGCTCTGGGCGTGCTGACCGGCGACGGGGCCTGGCAGCGTCTGCTGGCCCTGCGGCACCAGCTGGCGGCAGCCTGAGGCGGAGCAGCGAGGCGAAGCAGCAAGGGACCAACGGCAGCGAACACTCCCCGCCGGGGTCTTCAGGGATGATCGGGGCGATGTCGCACCTGAGCGCCGTGCCAGAGCCCACCTCCGCCGCCCTGCTGGTGCTCGCCGATGGCACCCTGCTGCGCGGCACGGCCTTCGGGGCCATCGGCACCGCCCTCGGTGAGGTGGTGTTCAACACCGGCATGAGCGGGTATCAGGAAGTGATGACCGACCCGAGTTACACGGGCCAACTGGTCACCTTCACCTACCCGGAGCTGGGCAACACCGGGGTCAACGCCGCCGATCAGGAGGCGGAGGCGCCCCACGTGCGTGGCGTGATCGCCCGCCAGCTGTCGCCTGTGGCCAGCAGCTGGCGGTCCGAGGGTGATCTCGATGGCTGGCTGCAGCAGCATGGGGTGGTGGGCATCCGCGGCATCGACACCCGTGCCCTGGTGCGCCATCTGCGCGAGGGCGGCGCCATCAACGGGGCGATCAGCAGCGACGGCACCACCCCCCAGGCCCTGCTGGAGCAGGTGCGTGAGGCCCCGGTGATGACAGGCCTGAACCTCGCCGAACAGGTGAGCACCCGCCAGCCCTACGACTGGGATCGACCCTGCGCTGCCGGCTTCGATACGCGCCTGCAGTCGGGGCCAGAGCAGCCCTACCGGGTGGTGGCGATCGATTTCGGCATCAAGCGGGCCATCCTCGATCGGCTCGTGGCCCACGGCTGCACGGTCACGGTCCTGCCGTCCGATGCCAGCCTTGAGCAGGTGCTGGCACTGCAGCCGGAGGGGGTGTTCCTCTCCAACGGCCCCGGTGATCCGTCGGCGGTGAGCAGTGGCATCCATCTGGCCAAGGGCCTGCTGAAGCAGCCCGATCTGCCGGTGTTCGGCATCTGCCTCGGTCACCAGATCCTCGGTCTGGCCCTGGGCGGCACCACCTTCAAGCTCGGCTACGGCCACCGCGGCCTCAACCATCCCTGCGGCTCACCGGGTTCGGTGGAGATCACCAGCCAGAACCATGGCTTCGCGATCGACGCCACCTCCCTGCCCGAAGAGCGGGTGACGGTGACCCATCTCAATCTCAACGACGGCACGGTGGCGGCCCTGGCCCTGCGGCACCAACCGGTGTTCGGCGTGCAGTACCACCCGGAAGCCAGCCCAGGCCCCCACGACGCCGATCACCACTTCGGCCGCTTCGCGGCGCTGATGGCGGACCGGCGTCTGGACAAGACGCCATGAAAAGGCTGAGCCCAGCCTGCCTCATCTGCAGTCTGTGTCACCTTCAGGACGTTTGCGGCGATATCCCTACACTGCGCGCATTCGTCCTGTGACGGGAGCTGGAGCGATCAACGACCTGCAACGACTCACGGTGTCCCTGCGCGGCGGTTGCGAGCGCCGCAGCGATTGTCTGCTGTTTCATTTCACCGGTCAGCTCGACGCCTACTCGGACAAGCAGTTCAACGAATTCGTCGTTGCCCAGCGCACCGGCGAGGCCCTGCCTGTGGTGATCGACCTCAGCCGGATCGATTTCATCGATTCCTCCGGCCTCGGCGCCCTGGTGCAGCTCGCCAAGCAGTGCACCACCGATGGCACCGGCTTCGTGGTGGTGGGCAACGCCCGCGTGGTGCAGACCGTGAAGCTGGTGCGGCTCGAAGCCTTCCTCCACCTGCAGCCCGACCTGCCCACGGCCCTGGCCAGCCTTGCCACCGCCTGAGACGGCAGCCAGTGCCAGCTCGGCAGGAGCTTCCTCCACTGCCTGGCTCGCGGCCATTCCTGCCGTGCCACCCGGCATGGCTCTCGGCCCCCTGCAGCTGGCCTGGCTCGGTGATGCCGTCTGGGAGCTGCACCAGCGACGGCGCCACTGCGACCGGGCCGAGCGCTCCGTCACCCTGCATCGGGCTGTGGTGGGAGCTGTGAAGGCGGAGGCCCAGGCCCGTGCCCTGCTGCGGCTTGAGCCGCTGCTGGACGAGCAGGAGCGTGACCTGGTGCGACGGGGTCGGAATCGGGCCGGTCGCGGGCCGCGGCGGGGTGATTCAGCCACCTACGGCCAGGCGACGGGATTTGAGACAATGGTGGGCTGGCTCTTTTTGCAGAATCCGCAGCGGCTCGCCAAGCTGCTCGATCACCTGGAGGAGACCGACCCATAACCCCGTTCCATCCGCCGACATCACCATGAGCCCACGGTTCGATCGCCAACCGGACAAATCCATCGGCCGGGGAGGACGGGACGGAGCACGGGACAACGGACGGGATGGCGGACGCGAGAGTGGACGGGACGGAGCCCGGGATGGCGGGCGCGACGGTGAGCGACATCCCCGCTTCGGCCGACCGCGCCCGGGAGGCGCCGCCGGTCGAGGCAGCTGGGGCGGACGCACAGAGGCTCGGGGCGAGGGGTCAGCGGCAGGTCGGCCTGATGGGCGGCGACCGGATGCGCGCCGAATCGAGCGAAGCCGGCCGGAAGGCGGCCGCAGCGAAGGGCGACGCCCCGCCGGCCAGGGAGGGCGTTTCGAGCCCCGCGGCCAGATGCGTGATCGCGGCGGCGATCGGCCCTTCGGCAAGCCGCCCCAGCGTTTCGCCGGCCGCAGCGATGCTCGCGACGAGCGCGGCGATCGGCCGGAGCGGCGGCCGGAAGGACGCAGCTTCGAACGGCGGCCCTTTGAAGCCCGCGGCGACGACAGCACGGGCGAGCTGCGTCGTGGCATGAGTCGTGGGGAACCGCGCCGTTTCGAAGGGCGTGCAGCCGGCAGCAGCCGCTTTGCCGCCGGGGGTTCCCGCTTCGGTGGCGGCGGCTCCCGCTTCGCGGGCAGCAGCAGCCGCGATGGCAACCGGTTCAGCCGGCCGGGCCGCAGCGATGAGCGGCCGCCGGCCAGCCGACAGGAGCCCGAACCCAGCGGCGAATCGGAAAGCTTCGGCGGCGACACTCCTCCGGACCTGCTCTGGGGCCGTCATGCCGCCCAGGCGGCTCTGGAAAGCGGCCGGCCGATTCACCGGGTCTGGTGCACGCCGGAGATGCGCTTCAGCCCCAAATTCCTGCAGCTGCTGCGGGAGGCCAAGGCCAGTGGTGTGCTGGTGGAGGAGGTCACCTGGGCCCGCCTCGGCCAGCTCACCAGCGGGGCCGTGCATCAAGGGATCGTGCTGCAGACCGCCGCGGCCGAAACCCTCGATCTGCCCAGCCTGATCGAGGGTTGCCGGGAGATCGGCGAGCCCCCCCTGCTGATGGCCCTCGACAGCGTCACCGATCCCCACAACCTGGGCGCGATCGCCCGCAGCGCCGAAGCCCTCGGGGCCCACGGCCTGGTCCTGCCCCAACGCCGCAGCGCCGGCCTGACCGGCTCAGTGGCCAAGGTGGCCGCCGGCGCCCTCGAACATCTGCCGGTGGCCCGGGTGGTGAACCTCAACCGCGCCCTGGACACCCTCAAAAAGGAGGGCTATCGCGTCGTGGGCCTGGCCAGCGAAGGCAGCGTCACCCTCGAGGAGGCTGACCTGGATGGTCCGCTGGTGATCGTCACCGGCTCAGAAGGTGACGGGCTGTCGATGCTCACCCGCCGCTCCTGCGACCAGCTGGTGCGCATTCCCCTGCGGGGCGCCACCCCCAGTCTCAATGCCTCGGTGGCCACGGCCCTGATGCTCTACGAGGTGGCCCGCCGCAGCTGGATGAAGACCGTGCTGGGCTCCGCTCCGGCGCCGCGGATTGTGCGGCCGGCCCTGCCCAGTGCCGCAGCTGTCACCATGCCGGCTGTCTCCAGCGAACCAGAGTTGGACGACGAAGACGCACCCGAGGCAGCCGCATCCGCGGAAGCTGTCGACAGCCAGGGGCTGATCCAGGAGGCCACCAACTTGGTCGACACCCCTGATCCCGACCCTGCCGATCGCAGCCCTCTCGATCTCGCCAACTCCCCGCTCGACACGGCCGAATTGGACCCAGCCCCCCTGGAGGCCGCCCCTCCAGAGTCTGCTCAGCTTGGGGCTCCCCTCCTGGGCACCGTCGGTCACGACGCTGCCGATCTCCCGATGGCCGGCACCAGTGCTGCCCTGGTCCATTCCGATGACAGCAGCGCTGCTGAGGATCACGGGCTGCAGGACCAGGGAGCTGGCACCCCGTTGGAGGATCCGGCCCCGGACGCGCTCGTCAGCGACGACTTCACCGCCTCCGAGACTGGTGATGCCTACGGCGCCGCTTCCGGCTTTGACGGAGATATCCGGCTCTGACGGCATGGCGGATCAGAGGCCGATGACCTGGGCAGAATGGAAAGGACTGGCGCCCTTTTGATGAATCCCCTGCTCTGGCCCACGCGGAGTGTTGTGAATGGGCTGGGACTGGCCTGGTGGGCCCGGATCGAAACCCATGACCCCGAAGCCGTGTACTGGTTCGGCCCCTTCCTGCGGCGCCGTTCGCTGGAGGCCGCCCTGCCGGCCTTCCTCGCCGATCTGTCCGAAGAGAAGCCCGGATCGATCGAGCACGAGCTGGTACGCACCCACAAGAGCGAACCCCTGACCGAATTCCCCGACGACGGCGAGGGTGCCGACTGATAGCGTCCATCGCAGTCGGGATCAGGGTGGATGGGGATCGCCGCATGGCGTGAGCAGCTGAACAGCGGCGAGGTGTCCGCCCGCGAGCTCACCGATCACCATCTGGCCCGCATCGAGGCCGTGGATCCCACCATCCACGCCTTCCTCGAGGTCACCGCCGATCGCGCCCGCGCCGACGCCGATCGCATCGATGCGGCCCGGGCCGCGGGTGAGGAGCTCCCCCCCTTGGCTGGCGTTCCGCTGGCGATCAAGGACAACCTCTGCACCAAGGGGATCCGCACCACCTGCTCCAGCCGCATGCTGGAGAGCTTCGTTCCGCCCTATGAATCCACCGTCACCGAGCGGCTCTGGAACGCCGGCGGCGTGCTGCTCGGCAAGACCAACCTCGACGAGTTCGCCATGGGCAGCTCCACCGAGACCTCGGCCTTCGGACCCAGCCTCAATCCCTGGGACCCCGACTGCGTACCGGGCGGCAGCTCCGGTGGAAGCTCCGCCGCCGTGGCAGCCGGCGAAGGCCTTGCAGCCCTCGGTTCAGATACAGGTGGATCGATCCGCCAGCCCGCCTCCTTCTGCGGGGTGGTGGGTCTCAAGCCCACCTACGGCCGGGTGAGCCGCTGGGGGCTTGTGGCCTTCGCCAGTTCCCTCGATCAGGTGGGTCCGTTCGCCACCAGCGTGGCCGATGCGGCCGAGATCCTGCAGGTGATCGCCGGCGCCGACCCCCGCGATGCCACCTGCCTCAAGGCTCCTGTTCCCGATTACCTGGCCGCGCTGCGCCAGCCGGTGGCGGGCCTGCGGGTGGGCCTGGTGCGCGAGTGCTTCGAAGCCGAAGGGCTCGACCCGGAAGTGAAGGCCTCGGTGATGGCCGCCGCAGCCCAGCTCGAGGCCCTCGGCTGTGACCTGGTGGATGTGAGCTGCCCGCGCTTCAACGACGGCATCGCCACCTACTACGTGATCGCCCCCTCGGAGGCCAGCGCCAACCTGGCCCGTTACGACGGCGTCAAGTACGGCTACCGGGCCGAAGGAACCGGCAGCCTGGCCGAGATGACCTCCCGCAGCCGCGCCGAGGGCTTCGGCGACGAGGTGCAGCGCCGCATCCTGATCGGCACCTACGCGCTCTCGGCCGGCTACGTGGACGCCTTCTACAAGAAGGCCCAGCAGGTGCGCACCCTCATCCGCCGTGATTTCAATCGCGCCTTCGAGACGGTGGACGTGCTGCTCACCCCTACCTCCCCCACCACCGCCTTCCGCTTCGGTGCCCACAGCGACGACCCCCTGGCCATGTACCTGGCCGACCTGCTGACCATCCCGGCCAACATGGCCGGCCTGCCGGCGATCAGCGTTCCCTGCGGCTTCGATTCCAAGGGCCTGCCGATCGGCCTGCAGCTGATCACGGGCGTGCTGGAAGAGGAGCGCCTGCTGCAGGTGGCGCATCACTACGAGCAAGCCGCCGATGTGATGGCCAGCCGACCGGAAGCTGCCCTGGTGCCCTGAGCCATACCGCTGCCCTGGCCCGGAATCGCAGGCGGCACCAGGACCACCAGATCCGGTGTTTCAGAGCGATACAGCTGCTCTGAAACACCGGATCTGGTGTGAATCAGGTCCGGCGGGCCTAGGGTGCACGGGGCCTCGTTGTCTGCGGTGGCCTGCCGTCTTCAGCCCGCTTCACCCCCGGCAACCCCTTGGCCTTCGTCCCTCTCCACAACCACAGCGACTACAGCCTGCTGGACGGGGCCAGTCAGCTGCCGGCGATGGTGGAGAGGGCTGTGGAGCTGGGCATGCCCGCCCTGGCCCTCACCGATCACGGTGTGATGTACGGCGCGATCGAGCTGCTGAAGCTCTGCAAGGGCGCCGGGATCAAGCCGATCATCGGCAATGAGATGTATGTGATCAACGGTTCGATCGAGGATCCGCAGCCGAAGAAGGAGCGCCGTTACCACCTGGTGGTGCTGGCCAAGAACGCCACCGGCTACCGCAACCTGGTGAAGCTCACCAGCATCAGCCACCTGCGCGGCATGCGCGGCCGCGGCATCTTTTCACGCGCCTGCATCGACAAGCAGCTGCTGCAGCAATACAGCGAGGGACTGATCGTGGCTACCGCCTGCCTCGGCGGCGAAATCCCCCAGGCGATCCTGCGGGGCCGGCCCGATGTGGCGCGGGAGGTGGCGGGCTGGTACCAGAGCGTCTTCGGAGACGATTTCTACCTCGAGATCCAGGACCACGGCGGCATCGAAGACCGGATCGTCAATACCGGCATCGCCGCGATCGGTGCCGAGCTGGGAATTCCGCTGGTGGCCACCAACGATGCCCACTACCTCAGCGTGGGGGATGTGGAAGCGCACGATGCGTTGCTGTGCGTGCTCACCGGCAAGCTGATCACCGACGAGAAGCGGCTGCGCTACACCGGCACCGAATACATCAAGAGCGAGGCGGAAATGCGCCAGCTCTTCAGCGATCACCTCGAGCCGGCGGTGATCGAGGCGGCGATCGCCAACACCGCCAAGGTGGCGGAGAAAGTGGAGGACTACGACATCCTCGGCCGCTACCAGATGCCCCGCTTTCCGATCCCGGAGGGGCACACGGCCGTGAGCTATCTCACCGCCGTGGCTGAGCAGGGCCTGCGGGCGCGGCTGAAGCTGGCCGAGGGAGACGGCTTCGATCCCACCTACGGCGAGCGCCTCGCCTTCGAACTGCAGGTGATGGAGCAGATGGGCTTCCCCACCTACTTCCTGGTGGTGTGGGACTACATCCGCTTCGCCCGCGACAACGGTATCCCGGTGGGTCCGGGACGGGGATCGGCCGCCGGATCACTGGTGGCCTACGCCCTGGGGATCACCAACATCGACCCGGTCACCAACGGTCTGCTGTTCGAGCGCTTCCTCAACCCGGAACGCAAGTCAATGCCGGATATTGACACCGACTTCTGCATCGAGCGCCGCGGTGAGGTGATCGAGTACGTGACCCGCCGCTACGGCGAGGAGAAGGTGGCGCAGATCATCACCTTCAACCGCATGACCTCGAAGGCGGTGCTCAAGGACGTGGCCCGCGTGCTCGACATTCCCTATGGCGAAGCCGACCGCCTGGCGAAGCTGATCCCGGTGGTGCGGGGTAAACCCGCCAAGCTGAAGGAGATGATCGGACCCGAATCACCGGCGCCGGAGTTCCGCGAGAAGTACGAGAACGACCCGAAGGTGAAGCACTGGGTGGATCTGGCCCGCCGGATCGAAGGCACCAACAAGACCTTCGGCGTCCATGCCGCGGGCGTTGTGATCGCCGCCGATCCCCTCGATGAGCTGGTGCCACTGCAGCGCAACAACGATGGTCAGGTGATCACCCAGTACTTCATGGAGGATGTGGAGTCGATGGGGCTGCTGAAGATGGACTTCCTCGGCCTCAAGAATCTCACCATGATCGAGAAGACGCTCGATCTGGTGCAGCAGAGCTGTGGCGAACGCATCGATCCCGACGATCTGCCGCCCGCCGATGAAGGCACCTTCGCGCTGCTGGCCCGCGGAGATCTGGAGGGCATCTTCCAGCTGGAATCGAGCGGCATGCGGCAGATCGTGCGCGACCTCAAGCCCTCATCCCTTGAAGACATCTCCTCGATCCTGGCCCTGTACCGACCAGGGCCTCTGGATGCGGGCCTGATCCCCAAATTCATCAACCGCAAGCATGGCCGCGAAGCGATCGACTTCGCCCACGAGACCCTGAAGCCGATTCTGAACGAAACCTACGGGATCATGGTCTATCAGGAGCAGATCATGAAGATCGCCCAGGACCTGGCCGGATACTCCCTCGGTGAGGCCGATCTGCTGCGGCGGGCGATGGGCAAGAAGAAAAAGAGCGAGATGGAAAAGCACCAGAGCCTCTTCGTGCAGGGTGCCACGGAACGCGGAGTCGATCCGAAGCTCGCCGAAGCGCTGTTTGAGCAGATGGTGCTGTTCGCCGAATACTGCTTCAACAAGAGCCACTCCACCGCCTACGGCGCGGTGACCTACCAGACCGCCTACCTCAAGGCCCACTACCCGGTGGCCTACATGGCGGCGCTGCTCACGGTGAATGCCGGCGACAGCAGCAAGGTGCAGCGCTACATCGCCAACTGCAACGCCATGAGCATCGAAGTGATGCCGCCGGATGTGAATGCCTCCGGCATCGATTTCACCCCCGTGGGTGATCGCATCCTCTTCGGCCTCTCGGCCGTGCGCAACCTCGGCGATGGCGCCATCCGCCAGTTGCTTGAGGCCCGCGGCAGCGATGGAGCCTTCCGCTCCCTGGCGGATCTCTGCGACCGGATCCCCTCCCAGCAGCTCAACCGCCGCGCTCTGGAGGCCCTGATCCACTGCGGTGCTCTCGACGCGCTCGAACCCAGTGCCAACCGGGCCCAGCTGATGGCGGATCTGGATCTGGTGCTCGACTGGGCCAGTTCCCGCGCCAAGGACCGGGCCAGTGGCCAGGGCAATCTGTTCGACCTGCTCGGTGGTGGCCTGGCCAGTGGTGGTGCCGCGCAAGACAGCACCACAGCCGGCGGTTCGGCCAGCGGCGACCTCAGCACCGCCCCCAAGGCGGCCCCCGTGAAGGACTATCCCCCCACCGAGAAGCTGCGGCTGGAAAAGGATCTGGTGGGGTTCTATCTGTCCGACCACCCGCTCAAGCAGCTGGCCCAGCAGGTGAAGTTGCTGTCACCGGTGAGCCTGGCGGCCCTGGAGGAGCAGGCGGACAAGGCCAAGGTGAGTGCGGTGGTGATGGTGCCGGAGCTGCGTCAGGTCACCACCCGCAAGGGCGATCGCATGGCGGTCCTGCAGCTGGAGGATCTCACCGGCAGTTGCGAGGCGGTGGTGTTCCCCAAGAGCTACGCGCGGCTCGCCGATCACCTGATGGTGGATGCGCGGCTGCTGATCTGGGGCTCGGTCGACCGGCGCGACGACCGGGTTCAGCTGATCGTGGACGACTGTCGCAGCATCGAAGACCTGCAACTGCTGCTGGTGGAGCTGCCCGCCGAGGCCGCTGCCGACATTGGTGTGCAGCATCGGCTGCGCGAATGTCTGCAGCGCCACCGTCCGCCCCAGGACGAAGCGGGGTTGCGGGTGCCGGTGGTGGCGGTGGTGCGACAGGCCGAGAAAACCCTCTATGTGCGCCTGGGCCACCAGTTCTGTGTGGCCGATGCCGAAGCTGCCGTCGCCACCCTGGGCTCGGCAGACTTCCGGGCGACGTTGCGCTCTCCCCTCAAGGCGGGGTAGGACTCAAGGCGGGTAGGACCTCACTCAGCCGGGCTGCCCTGACGCATGGCCCGCACAGACTGACGCAGTCGTCCGAGATTGACGCGGATCTGCTCCAGCCCCAGCAGGCTGCCCGGCACATCTTCCCAGCTGGAAGACAGAACGCCGTAGCTCAGGCCGACCAGACCCAGCAGGAAAAACGCTCCGGAAGTCACCAGGGTGAGGGCGGGAGCGATGTCCACCACACCTCGGCTGACCAGAAAATAACTGGCCACGAACACCCCCATGCCAAGAGCGGAGGGAATGCCGGTGGCAATGGCGATACGACGGGCCATGCGATTGGCCACCATCTCAGGAATGGCCTGCTGACCAAGGGAGGCTTTGGCGCTGCCCGAGGCTTTAGGGCTGATTGAGGATTTGGCAGTGGCCTTTGCAGGCTTCCTGGACCCGCGGGGCTCAAACGGCTTGGGCTGTCCCTGGCGGGCCATGGCGAGACCTCAGCCGCGGATGCCGAGGGTGGCGATCAGAGAGGTGTAGCGATCCTCGCTGTTGCTGCGCAGGTAGGCGAGCAGCCGCTTGCGGCGACCGATCATCTTCAGCAGACCCTGGCGGGAGGAGAAATCGTGGATGTTCTTCTGCAGGTGTCCGCTGAGCTGACTGATGCGCTCGCTCAGCATCGCCACCTGCACTTCGACCGAACCCGTGTCGGTGCCGTGGGTCTGATGGCTGTTGATCAGTTCCTGCTTCTGGATGGTGTTGAGCGGCATGGGGGCGGCGTCTGGCCCGTAACGAACAAACATCTACCCTACCTTCCGGCAGAACAGCTCTCTGGCTGGCCATTCCTTCCTGTTTTGGTCAGGCCGCTGGCCGCGACAGCCAGCGCAGGCAGGCCGCCAGCCAGGTCTCGGCGTCGCCGCAGAGGCCCAGCTCGCCCTGGGCAACAGCGACGGCATCACTGGCCGCCACGGCCCGCAGGGCCCGGTGAATCTCCAGCACCTCATAACCGAGGGCCTCGAGCGTCTGCTCCACCTCGCTGCGGGTGGACGCGACCAGGGCCGTCGCCGCGCCCTCCGCTCCAGCGGTCGGACTCTCCGCCCAGTCGTCGAAGCCATCCACCACGCCGTCCAGCAGGTCAGCGAAGCGCTCCTGCAAACGGCTCCGCAGTTCCACCGACAACCGCTCCGCCGTGCGCTTGCCCACCCCGGGGGCACTGCTGAGCTGGCGCAGATCCGCCTGGACGATGGCGCGGGCCAGCTCCTCGGCCGCCATCGCACCCAGCAACCCCAGGGCCATCTGCGGGCCCACGCCACTCACGGCCACCAGCTCTCGGAACAGGTCGCGCTCCTGCCGTTGGGGGAAGCCGTAGAGCGTCCAGGCATCGTCCCGGATGGCGTGATGGATGTGCAGGCTGAGCCGCGACCCAGCCGACGGCAGCTCCCGCCAGTGCCGCTGGCTCAGTTGCACCTCATAGCCCACGCCCTGGCAGAGCAGCAGCAATCCGCAGCGCGCCCCCTGCTGCCAGGGATCGCTCACCTGCCCTTGCAGCCAACCGATCATGGGGAAGCTCGCTTCGTCGCCCCCATGCTGCCCGCCCTGCCACCCCCCTCGCAGTTGCGCCGGCTGCTCACAGGCAGCCTGATCCTGCTGGCGCTGCTGCTGCCGCTGAGCCTGGGGGGATGTGGCGGCGTGGGGCAGCCGCCGCGATCGGTGCTGCTCAGCGCCCTGGGCCTGCAGATCGACCTCACCCAGGGAGCCATTGCCCAGGCCCTGGCCCTGGAGCCGGCCGGCCCGCCCGAGGTGAGCCGGGTGCGGCTGGAGCACCAGGAAAGCCTGGCCATCGGCGAGGCCAAGGGCCTGCACCTCAACGGCCGTTTCGACTGGCGCCTGGCCGGCGATCCCATCCGGGTCGATACCCCCTTCGATCTCTATCTGCAGCGGGGCGAGCGGGGCCAGAGCTGGCGGCTGGCCCAACCGACCGGCAGCAGCGACGGTCTCAACCAGGACTGGCTGACCTACCCCCTGCCTCTGAACGGCCGCTCAGGCTGAGCAGGGTGGCCAGCAGCACCAGGGCCGCGCCCAGCAGCGTCCAGCCGTCGATCCCCTCCTGGAAGATGAGCCAGCCCCAGAGCCCGGCGAACACCACCTGGGCGTAGCTGATCGCCGTGGCCTTAGCCGCCGGCAGGGCGGTGAGGCCCCGGGTGAGCCACACCTGGCCCAGCTGGGTGAACAATCCGACCCCCACCAGCCAGAGCAGCTCCACCGGCGTGGGCATCACCGGATCGAGCGCCACCAGCGGCAGGCTCAGGGGCACGGCCACCAGGGGGTAATAGAACACGATCACCAGGGGATGCTCACTGCGGCCCAGCTGGCGCACGCTCACGTAGGCCAGGGCAGTGCACAGGGCTCCGGCCAGGGCGATCAGCACCGGAATCAGCGGCAGGGAAGGGGCGGAGGCCCGGCCCATCCCGCCCAGCAGCGCCGCCGGCTGGGCCACCAGCAGCACCCCCAGCCAGCCCACCGCCATGGCCGCCAGCACGCGCCGGCCGATCCGCTCCCCCAGGGCCAGCCAGGCCAGCAGGGCGGTGAAGGTGGGGTAGAGGTACTGCAGCACCGTGGCTGAAGCGAGCGGCAGCGCCGCCAGGGCCGCGTAGACGCACAGCAGCGCCAGGGTGCCGATGGCCCCCCGCACGATCAGCAGGCCACGCCGGCGGCCCCAGGGGTCGATGTCGGCGCGGCGCAGCAACCACCAGCTCAGGGCCACGCTCAGCAGCGCCCGGGCCAGCACCACCTCGGCGGCGGGGATGCGGGCGCCCACCTGCTTGACGCACACCCCCATCAGGCTGAAGCTCAGGGCGCTGAGCAGCATCGCCCGCACGGCGGCGGCCTCGATCGGGGTTGACCCCAGCGGCAGAACGCGCACGAGTGTCCCTGGCGGGCTGCTCAGGATCGCACTCTGCAGCCAGGCTGTGCCATCGAAACGGCAGCGGCTCCCTCCTGATCCCTGCAGAATCGCCCTCAGTTTTTCTCCTCCCTCCTCTCCTCTCCTTTCCCCCTCCGCCTTTTCCTTGAGCCTGCCCCGCCTCCACCCCCGCACGATCGAGGCCGTCAAGGAACGGGCCGACATCGTCGATGTGGTCGGCGAGCACGTGGTGCTCAAGAAGAAGGGGCGCGAGTTCGTGGGGATCTGCCCCTTCCACGACGACAAATCACCGTCGATGACGGTGTCGCCAGCCAAGCAGTTCTATTACTGCTTCTCCTGCGGTGCCGGCGGCAACGCCATCAAGTTCCTGATGGAACTGCAGCGCCAGAGCTTCGGCGATGTGGTGCTGGAGCTGGCGCGCAAGTATCAGCTGCCGATCGAGACCGTCGACGGACCCCAGCAGGAACGGCTGCGCAAGCAGCTGTCCCGCCGTGAGCAGCTGCATCGGGTGCTCACCCTGGCGGCGGGCTGGTTCCGCAGCCAGCTGCGCAGTCCCGAGGGCGCCGCGGCCCTCGCTTACCTCAAGGACAACCGCGGCCTCAGCGAAGGCACTCTCGAGACCTTCGAGCTGGGCTACGCCCCGGACCGTTGGGACGGTCTGCTCACCCACCTGCAGCAGGTGGAGGGCCTTGGGGTGGATCTGCTGGAGGCCGCCGGGATGGTGGTGGCCCGCAAGGGCGGTGAGGGCTTCTACGACCGCTTCCGCCATCGCGTGATGGTGCCGATCAAGGACCGCCAGGGCCGGGTGATCGGCTTCGGTGGCCGCAGCCTCGATGGCGGCGAACCGAAGTACCTCAACTCCCCGGAAACGGAGGTGTTCGAGAAGGGCAAGCATCTGTTCGGCCTCGACCGGGCCACCGCCGCGATCCGCAAGGACGACCAGGCGGTGGTGGTGGAGGGCTATTTCGATGTGATCGCCCTCCATGCGGCCGGCATCACCAATGCGGTGGCGGCCCTGGGGACAGCGTTGAGCAGTCAGCAGATCACCCAGATCTGCCGCGGCTGCGACAGCAAGCGGCTGATCCTCAATTTCGACAGCGACGGCGCCGGCGTGCGGGCCGCCCAGCGGGCGATCGGCGAAGTGGAGCAGCTGGCCCTGCAGGGCCAGCTGGAGCTGCGCGTGCTGCACCTGCCCGCCGGCAAGGATCCCGACGAGTTCCTCAGGCAGCACGGCCCCGGCGAGTACCGCGCCCTGCTGGAAGCCGCGCCCCTCTGGCTCGACTGGCAGATCGAGCAGGTGCTGGCCGACCGCGATCTCGCCCGGGCCGACCAGTTCCAGCAGGCGGTGGCTGGCCTGGTGGAACTGCTCGGCAAACTCCCCCAGAGCGCCGTGCGCAGCCACTACCTGCAGCAGGTGGCGGAGCGGCTCAGCGGCGGCCAGGCCCGCCTGGCCCTGCAGCTGGAGGAAGACCTGCGCCAGCAGGTGAAGGGCCAGCGCTGGCACGGACGCTCCCAGAAGTGGGAGCAGCCCGGCGAAGCGGGACTGCGGGAACGGGCCGAGGCGGAGGTGCTGCGGCTCTACCTCCACTGCCCGCTGCACCGGCCCCTGATCCGGCGGGAGCTGCGGCAACGGGACCTGGAAGACTTCGCCCTGCAGCACCATCGCCTGCTCTGGGCCGCGATCAGCGCCCTCGAGGAAGACAACCTCGGGGCCGGCCGGCTGGAGGCGATCAACCGCGGCAGTGATGGCGGAGAGGATCTGGCTGATCTGGATCTGCCACGGTTGCTGGGCGATCAGCTGGTGGTGGAGCAGAGCGCCCTGCTCAGCCGTCTGACGCCGCTGCTGGAACCCAGCGAACTGCATCGCATGGCCCTGGCCCAGCCCGAGCTGCAGCTGCGTGGCACCACGGCCGTGCTCGAGCGGCAGCGGGCCCTGAAGCGCTGCCGACACCTGCTCGATGCCTGGAGGTCCCAGAACCTGGAAACGCTGGAACGCTGTCTCGCCCGCCTGCTGAACCCCATCGATGCCCCCACCGCCACCAATCCGCCGGGAGCGGCAGAGGCCAGCACAGCAGCAACCACGGATCCGGCACGAGTTACGGATCCGGCACGAGCCACGGCTCCGGCGGAAGCCGCCCTGGACATGGAGAGCCGCATCGAGGCCATGTTCGCGGAGCTCAACAGCGACGCCCTGCGCTTCCAGGACCTCTATTACAACGAGCGTCGCTATCTCGAGCAGCTCGATGCCCGCCGCCGCGCCGGCTATGAGGAGCTGGTCCGGGAAGCCAGATCGGAGCTGACCTCGGGTCCGGCCTGAGGCTGTCTGCCTTCACAATGAAGACAGCGTGCATGGTGTCGCCATGGGCTTCTACGAGGTTCTCTGGCATGGCGAGCAGATCGGCGACGGCGCCGACCTGGCCGAGGCCCTGGAATGCTTTGCCGCCGTTCGCCCGGATGATCAGGATTGGGAGCAGGCCTGCGCCGCGCCGGGCGCCGAACCGATGGTGCGCCGCTACGCCTCCTTCGATGCCTTTCTCGACAACGCCGATGAACTTGAGACGCTGCCGGTGACCGCCGCCATGATCAGAGAGGCCCTTGGCGATACGCCGCCGGACGGCCACCTGCTCTGATCGCCGTCCTCCGGCCTCACCGGCACTCCCTGTTTGTCTCCGCACCGCCATGGCCAGCTTTCCGATTCCTGCCGATGAACAGGAGCGCCTGCGTGATCTGGAGCGGCACGATCTCAAGGGCCATGCCGATGATCCCCACTTCGATCGGATTCTGACCCTGGCCCGGAGCCTCTACCAGACTCCGATCGCCGTGATCTCCCTGGTGGAAGCCGATCGGCAGTGGTTTCTCTCCCGTCAGGGCCTGACGGTGCGGGAAACACCGCGGGAGCAGGCCTTCTGCGGCCACACCATTCTCGGAGACGAGGTACTGGTGGTGCCCGATGCCCTGGCCGACGAGCGCTTCTCCACCAATCCCCTGGTCACGGGCGATCCCCACATCCGCTTCTACGCCGGAGCGCCGCTACGCACGCCCGATGGGCACAAGCTCGGCTCTCTCTGCGTGATCGACCGGGAACCGCGCCAGCCCAGCCCTGAGCAGATCGATCAGCTGAAGCTGCTGGCCGACCTGGTGATGCGCGAGATCGAACTCCGGCGGATGAGTCACCACTGTCCGGTGACCGGACTGCCGCAGCGCACCCTGCTGCACAAACTCGGCACCAAGGAGTTCGAGAGAGCGCTGCAGCACGACCTGCCCCTGTCACTTCTGTGCATCGACCTCGACAATTTCCGCCTGATCAACAACCGCTGGGGCCACCCCGCCGGTGATCAGGTGCTCCGCGACGTGAGCCAGCTCTGCCGCAGCCTGCTGCCGGAGCATGATCTGGTGGTGCGCATGGGGAACAGCGAATTCGCACTGCTGATGCTGGAGCGCGACAGTGACTCCGCCCTGCAGATCGCCGAACAACTGCGCGAGAGCGTTCACCACCTCCCTGGCGTGTTCTCCCATTCCGGCTACCAGCTCCAGATCAGCGGTGGACTCACCAGCCGCACCGCCGGCGACACCAGCTTCAACGATCTGCTGCACCGCGCCGAACATGCCCTGGATCTGGCCAAGACCAACGGCCGCGACCAGATCTCACGCCTGATGGGAGCTGACTGAGCCAGCCACCGCCTGCCGCGCTACAACCTCGCGACTGCGCTGATCGTCCTGGCGGGCACGTTTCAGATCGACGGCGCTGATCCCATAGCCGAGACGCCGTGCCGTGCGAATCAGATCGGCGGTGTTGCGGCAGCGGCGCAGACGGGCACGCATCCGCTCGTCCCTCTCGGCATCCACCACCAGGCGGTGAAGATTCTGCATGCTCATGACAACCTCCCAGAAGGATTTCGGCCGGAGCGGATGTCACTCAGGGGCTCCGGAATGCATCGACCTTATCGGTGTCATCACGCCAGTCCAGCGCCAGTCGCATCCGGTCGGATCTCAGCGGCCGCCAGTCACGATTCGGTTGGATGTTCAGCCAGCCTGCACCCAGGGCAGATCGCTCAGACGCGTGGTGGCGGCACGGGAGAGCCGGGAACGGCGCATCATCCAGGCCGGCCGCAGACCACAGGCCGCCCACTGCACCGTGCCTCGACCGTAGCGGCGGTTCAGGGCATCGATCGTGGCCAGAAGGGCCTCACGGCGCTGCTGCTGCTCCAGCGGCATCGGTGCCAGCAGATGGTGCTGCAGCTGCTCGAGGGGCTGGAGCTGCTGCAGCAGCACACCGGCCTTCTGCAACGGCTTGTGGGGCCGGAACAGACGCTCGGCCAGGGGAAGGGCGGCGGCCAGCAGCACGGCGGTGTCGTTGCTGGCCAGGGGCAGCTGCACCGTGGCGGCATTGCTGTAGAAGCGGCTGCCATCGAAGGGGCTGCTGCGCACGAACACGGTGATCGCCCCGGCCCGCTGCCGCTGACGCCGCAGCTTCTCGGCGGCGCGGCTGAGATAGGTGGCGATCGCCTCGCGCAGATCCGTCAGCGTGGTGACGGGCTGGCTGAAGCTGCGGCTGACGCAGGTTTCCTGCTTGGCCGGCGGCAGGCTCACCAGGGGCAGACAGCTCCGGCCGCGCAGTTCCTCCTGCAGCCGCAGACCCACCACGCCACACCGGCGGCGCAGCTCGCCGCTGGCCAGATCGCGCAGCTGGCGGGCATCGGCGACGCCGCGCAGGCGGCACCAACGCGCCAGCTGGCGGCCGATGCCCCAGACGTCCTCGATGGCGACGGATTCCAGCCAGGGGTCAGGATCCGCCACCGCCCCCAGATCGAACACCCCACCGTGGCGGGGATCGCCCTTGGCCAGACGGTTGGCGATCTTGGCCAGCACCTTGGTGGGCGCGATGCCCACCGCCACCGGCAGACCGAGATGGCGCTGCACCTGAGCCCGCAGCCGCCGCCCCCAACTCGTGAGATCACCGCCAGGCCTGAGATCCGCGCCGCTGGGATCGCCGGCTGCAGGCCGATGCAGGCGACCAAAGGCCTCGTCGATCGAATAGACCTCCAGCTCCTCCACCCAGGGCTCGATCGTGGCCATCAGCCGCTGGCTCATGTCGGCATAGAGGGCGTAATTGGAGCTGCGCACGATCACCCCCAGCCGCTCCAGCTCGCGACGCACCTGGAAATAGGGCTGGCCCATGGGAATGCCCAGGCTGCGCGCTGCGGCGCTGCGGGCCACGATGCAGCCGTCGTTGTTGGAGAGCACCACCAGCGGCCGGCCGGCCACGGCGGGATCGAGGGCCGCCTCGCAGGAGGCGTAGAAATTGTTGGCGTCGATCAGCACCGTGGCCAGGGCCATGGGAGAGCGCTCAGAGCGGGTGGATCACGTGAATGGCCACGCCCCAGAGCCGGTCATCGTCCGCCGCCCCCAGCTCCAGCAACGGATAGGCCGGATGGGCCGCCTCCAGCAGCCAGCGCCCCTGCTGCCGCACCAGGCGCTTGAGCGTGAAGGCCCCCTCCAGCACCGCCACCACAATCCGCCCGGGGCGCGGCTCCAGGCTGCGATCCACGATCAGCAGATCGCCGTGGTGAATGCCGGCCCCGATCATCGAATCACCGCTGACCCGCAGGAAAAAGGTGCTGCTGGGATGGCGGATCAGCACCTCGTTGAGATCGATGGCCGCCTCCATGTAATCGTCCGCGGGGCTGGGGAAGCCGGCCGCCACCGCCTCGGCGGCGAGGGGCAGGGCCAGCGGCGGGCGCTGCGGC
>NZ_JAYGID010000001.1:0-69261 GCF_034931685.1 Synechococcus sp. CCY9202 | reverse complement strand
GAAGGCGGCAACCTCCAGCTCGATCAGCTGCTGCAGGCCGTGGCGTGCCAGCTCGGGGATCAGTTCCCCGGCGCTGCTGCCATCGAGTAGCGAGGCCAGGTCGGGTGCGGCAGAGTAGGTCTTGGGCATGGTTCGTCTGGTTGAGGTAGGACTCGAACCAGGGAAACGGGCCTGCCCACCCCTTGCAACGTCAGCTGTGGAGCCGATCGACTGAGGTGCGCGGCCCACCCCGGCTACGCCGGGGTGGGAATGCCGGGGGATTTACACCACTGCAGGGGACGCAGGCCCAGCTCCACCATCCGGTGCAGCCCTTCGATGCCCTGCCAACCCAGATAGAGGCCCAGCAGCAGCGCGAACACCCCGACCAGCCATTCGGCCCGGTGCACCAGCCAATCGTTCAGCGAAGAGAGGGGCTCTCGCAAGCGGTTGCCGCTGACCAACCAAGCCAGGGGTGGCAACAGCAACAGGGACGTGGTCATGGTCACGAAGACGGAGCCCACCTCCAGATCGCCGCGCAGATCGGAGTGGTTGGCCAACAGCATGCCGCCCTCCTTGACAGAGAAGACCACCGCTCCAGTCGGTGGCACACATCACTGTGACAACGATGAACGGCGAGATGCAGCATTGAACGCCAGAGAAAGTACACGAGGATTTCACCTTCTTTGACGACAATTCAGGAGCTTCCACTTTTTCTTCACCAACACCTCAACCCACGAGAATCGCAACATCGCAACAGCATCGACAGCCAATATCTCGGACACCACGGATCACCAGATCAGGGACCAGAGAAAAATCTGAATCCAGATAAGACCGAGAGCCGATAACCCAATCCCATCAATCACGTCGTCGTGCCAATCGGGAAGCTGGCTCACCCCCCGCGATGAAGAACTCCCCTGAACCGCTGACACCCCATCAGCTTCCACCCCAAAATGGGGAAAATTCGCCGCCAGACACCCTGCGTCAACCACCCACAACGCAGACGGGACCCAGCATCAAGACCAGAATTTTGTTTCAGTGCCACGCGACTGGCGGCCCTGCCCTGCTCATCGTCATCAACCAATCCGACCATGACTCCCCCCTTCCGAGACCTTGACCGGCCTGGGCGAAGGCTGTGCGGTGAGCCCTGGCCCGAAGTGAGACGCCAGGGGCCCCGCTTGTACCGCGTCATGGATCAGGAGGGCAATGTGACGATGCTCGAAGCCACCTCCCTGGGAACGGCGATGATGATCGCGGAGGAACGGCTGGGCATTCACGCCGACCTGCTGCATATTTCGCCCGTTTCCGGTGGTCCGGAAATCATGTGAACGGCCACGGGCTGATCGCTTCGTTCTCAGCGCGGCCAGTCGCGCAGGGTCAGGCCCAGTGCATCTCCATCGCCACGGCACCCTCCAGGCTCTTCTTCACCGGGCAGGCCTCCGCCGCGCGGCGCAGCACCGCCCGGGCGGAATCCTCCAGCTCCGTCGGCAGGTTGATCCACACCTCCAGCGTCTCGATCCTCCGCGCTCCCGTGGTGGTCATGCTCTTCTTCACCCGGGCGGTGGCGCCCTCGAGAGGCCAGCCATGCCGCTCGGCTGTGATCCCCATGATCGTGAGGATGCAGGTGGCGAGCGCGGTGGCCACCAGATCGGTGGGGGAGAAGCACTCCCCCCTCCCCTGGTTGTCGGTGGGGGCATCGGTGGCCAACTCCATGGTGCTGGGTTCATGCAGGGCCTGGCAGCGCAGGCCGCCCTCGTAACGGCAGGCGATCGAAGTCATCGGATCAGAGTCGGTAGGGTCGCAGTCTGCGGTGAATTCCTCCGATGCAGGGCACCCTGTCCACGACCATCCTCCTGGGGGTCCTGAGCGAGCCTGAGCAGGGGTCGGCCGTGGTCGCGCTCTCCAGGGCCATCCAGCTGTCGGTGGCGCCGGTGTTTCTGCTCACCGGCATCAGTGGCCTGCTCAACACCTTCACCGGCCGGCTGGCTCGGATCATCGACAGGACCCGGGTGATGCAGGAGACCCTGGAACGGGGCGGCGGCCAGCAGGCGGACACCCTGACCAAGGCCCTGAAGGTGCAGCACCGCCGCACCTTCCTGATCAACCGCGCCATTCTCTGCAGCAGCATCAGCGCCTTGCTGGTGGCGGGAGTGGTGGCCGTGCTGTTCATCAGCACCGTGGCCGCCCTCGACCTGGCGGCGATCGTGGTGCCCGCCTTCGTGTTGGCGATGCTGGCGCTGATCGTGGCCCTGCTGCTGTTCCTGGTGGAGGTGCAGCTGGCAATCGGCCAAAACCCCCGCCGCTATTACTGAAACTGCCAGATCAGCCCAGGGACCATCCCTCAGGCCACCGTGAGGCGATCACGCCCCTGCTCCTTGGACAGATAGAGCGCCCCATCGGCCATGGCGAGGGCTGCATCGAACGGGAGAGGTTGATCTGGATCGGCCACGAACAACCCAGCGCTGATGGTCACACCCCCGTCCGGGGCCAACCCCTGGAGATCCAGAACCTTGACCTGGCTGCGGATCCGTTCACCGATCCCCAGAGCCATGGCCGGATCAATCTGGGGGAGCACCACCAGAAACTCCTCTCCACCGAGGCGATACACAGCATCTCCCTCTCGCACGGCCTTGGTCATGACAGCAGCCACCTTCTTCAGCACCTGATCACCGGCCGCATGGCCGAAGCTGTCGTTGATCCGCTTGAAGAAATCGATGTCGAACGACAGGAGGGCGTAGGCACCGCTGGGCTGGTCATCTTCAAGGGCCCGTCGATTGGTCAGGCCCGTGAGCGGATCGGTTGTGGCCTGTTGCTTGAGCTCAAGCATGCGCAGATGATCCTGATGCTCCTCCACCACACCATCAATCCACGACTGAAGAGATGGAGTGATGTCCTTCAGCATCCTCAGAACATCCTCATCCACAGGGATCTGGTCGTCGATCAGCAGCGACAGCTTCGTCGGAGGTTGGGTGCTGAGCTCCACCTGCTCCCAGTTCGGCGGCGGCCCTTCCAGCCGCGGTTCCGGTGGTGTGCCACTCCAGCTGGTCCACCCCTGATCAGGCAGGTCAATCGAGAGCACGCAATCGCGGACTCCGCGGATGCGCTGCAGCACCAGCTTGAGGGTGACCAGCATCTGGGTAGGGGCGGCCTGGGACAGGAGCACCTGAAACAGGCGGCTACGGGCCTCGGCAATGCGCAATAAGCGCTTCAGATCGATATCGGCATCCGCCAGGGCGAAGATGCCGCACTCCAGAGCCTTGAGCCGGCTGAAGGCCTCCTCCACCAGCGGGCCAGGCACGACATGGCCGTGCTGGGGGGCGATCATGGCGATCTGGGGCCAGCGCTGCTGGACCCGGGTCAACCCAGCCGACAGCAGCTCCGTGCTGGGCATGTAGTGCTGATGAAAGGGCTTGGCACTGGCGATCAGAACATCAAGGTCCCGGCAGATCAGATTGGCGGCATCGGGGACAAAGCCGCCGAACAGATCGGAGGAGAACAGAATCCTGGAGGCCGTGTCATACGACACCATCGCTCCAGGAAAGTGCAGATAGGGCGTGAGCTGAAACTCAAGAGCTCGATCCCCTTCCAGAGGCAGACGCCAATTCTGTTCCTCCACAAGATAATAATCAAAACGGTGGCCGTAATGGCGCAGAAGCGCCATCGCCCGCCCGCCATTCGGTGACCACCTGAATATCCGGCCGGCTGAGGCGCTCGGACAACATCGGCAGGGCCGCCGCGATATCAGGATCGCAGTGGTGACAGACCAGATAACGAATCGCACTCAGGTCGTCGATCCGGGCCACCTTGGCCAGGGTGGTCTCGATCGTGAGCGGCGAGCCCGGGTCAATCAGAACCCCATTGTTGCCATTGCGCAGGTAATAAGCATGGCACTGGAAGCGGTCGTCCGGCAGGCGACGCCCGACCCACCACACATCGGGAGCCAGTTCGATCGGGGCATCGGAGCAATCAGCAGGCTCGTTGCTCCCATGAAAAGGAAGCACTGAAGTCTCCCGTCGATCCAACTGTGACGGCTCGAAGTCGATGATCACAATCAGATCGGTAGAGGCAACAAGAGGATGAAAGAACGCTAGTGCAGATCAGGCATAACAGCTGCCGAACCCTGGCCAGCGGCAGCCGCGAGTTGGCGGCAGCACTGAGCAAAGGCAGCAGCAGGATCCTCGGCGGCCGTGATCGGTCGGCCGATCACCAGCTGGCTGGAACCGGCCGCAATCGCTTCTGCCGGACTCCAGACCCGCTGCTGGTCCCCCGCCGCGGCTCCCGCCGGCCGGATCCCCGGGGTGACCAGAGCGAAAGGCACCGGGTAGCGCCGCCGCAAAGCCTCCACTTCCAGCGGAGAGCAGACACAGCCGCCGAGACCGGCCGCGACGGCCAGTTCAGCGAGGCGGGGCACGTAGGTGGTCAGGGGCTCCTCGATCGCCAGCTCAGCAGCGAAGCGAGCGGCATCCCAGCTGGTCAGTACCGTGACCGCCAGCAGGGTGGGTTGGGGCAGACCCGCCTGCTCGGCAGCCAGGGTGGCGCCCGCCTGGGCGGCGGCCAGGGCATCGCCGCCGGCGCAGGCATGCACGGTGATCAGCTCGGCGCCGAGGCGAGCAGCGCTGCGGCAGGCGCCTGCCATGGTGGCGGGGATGTCGTGGAACTTGAGATCGAGAAACACACGCAGCCCCCGATCACGCAGCTCGGCGATCACCGCAGGGCCGGCGGCAGTGAACAGCTCCAGCCCCACCTTCACCCAGCGCAGCTCCGGAATCCTCTCCGCGAAGCTGAGGGCCTGGGTGCCATCCATGCCGTCGAGGGCCACGATCAGCTGATCGGCAGCAACCTGATCGGCCGGCGAGGGAACAGGAGAGGTCATCCGGCCACCAGACGGCGGAAGGTCTTCTTGCCCAGCTGCAGCACCTTGCCATCCAGCACGGCTGTATCAGCGAACTCCTGGTTGGGATCGGCCAGCTTCTGGCCGTCGAGCCGCACCCCACCGCCCTGAATGGCGCGGCGCGCCTCGCTGCTGCTGGCGCAGAGTCCCACCGCAGCAAGCAGATAGAAGGCCCTGGCCGGGAAGTTCACCGCCGCCAGCGACGCCTCCGGCACTTCGGCATCGGCTGCGCCACTGCCGGAGGCCCCGGCCACCAGGCGCGCGGCATCCGCCTGGGCCTGGGCCGCCGCCTCGGCGCCGTGGCGGGCCCGGGTGATCTCCAGGGCCATCGCCCTCTGGCGTTCGCGCGGGTTAGCCGGCAGGGCGGCCAGATCGGAATCGGTCAGCAGAGTGAGGTAGGCGTCCACCACGGCATCGGGCACCTTCTCCAACTTCGAATACATCGTCAACGGATCGTCCCGCAGGCCCACCGTGTTGCCCAGGCTCTTGCTCATCTTCTGCACCCCATCGAGGCCCGGCAGGATCGGCAACAGCAGCCCGAACTGGGGCCGCTGGCCAAAGTGGCGCTGCAGATCGCGGCCCATGGCCACATTGAACTTCTGGTCGGTGCCGCCCAGCTCGAGATCGGCCTGTACCGCCACCGAGTCGTAGCCCTGCAGCAAGGGGTAGAGAAATTCATGCAGGGAGATCGGTGTGCCGGAGCCGTAGCGGTTGGCAAAATCCTCCTTGGCCAGCATCTGCCCAACCGTGCTGATGCCCAGCAACTCAATCACCTGGGGTAGATCCAGTCCCGCCAGCCATTCGCTGTTGCGGCGCACCTCCAGCCGACCCGGCGTCTCGAAATCCAGCAGGGCCCGTTCCCTCGGCTGCCCCTGACCCAGCTGTTCGAGATAGGTGCGGGCGTTGGCCTCCACCGCCTCGGCGTCAAGCTGCACCCGCGTGCTGCTCTTACCGGTGGGGTCACCGATGCGGGCGGTGAAGTCGCCGATGATCAACACGGCCGTATGGCCCGCATCCTGAAAGGCCCTCAGCTTGCGGAACAGGATGCTGTGCCCCAGGTGGATGTCGCTGCCGGTGGGATCGATCCCCAGCTTCACCCGCAGGGGACGGCCAGCGGCCTCAGCCTCAGCCAGGCGAGATCCGAGCAGCTGATCAGGATCCGTGGCACCGCCACTGCCGGCCGGGAACAGATCCACCAGCCCACGCTGAAGCCAGCCGGGAAGCGCCATGGTCTCCCCCACTGGCATGGCGCCAACCCCTTGCATGGCTTCAAACCCTGCCTCAGCCATCCTGCTCCCCGTTGCCAGACCGCGGCGGATCGTAGGCAGGCGCGGGCCGCGCTCAGGCGGACTGCGGGATCAGACGGGCTGCGAATTCAGGCCGTCTGATCGAGTTCGCGTTTCATGCGTTCGAGGGTCTGGTGCATCTGCTCAAACATCACTTCGGGGGTGAGGCCGAATTGGCCGAGCTGGGTGCGCAATTGCTCCACGGTGAGCTTGGCCTGGAAATCCTCCGAGAGCTCGAAGCGTTTCATGAACACGCGATAGCGGTCCATCAGCTCTTCCATGCGATCGATGTAGAGCTTCTTGCCAGCCCGGTCGAACTTGCCGTAGTCACTGCCCAGCTGCATCAGCTGCTGGTAATCGCTGAACAGACGCCGGGCCTCGTCCTGAACGATCTCGGAGTCGAAGAAGGCCATGGCCGAGCCCGTTGACGCATTGGCGACGATTCTGGGGTCCCCCCGTTCCCCCTCGGAGGTGCGGATCCACGCACACACAGGTTCAGCGAAACGCCACCGAGGCCTGACAGCGGCTCAAGCGCGATTCAGCATGCCGCCATCGACCAGCCCACCCAACCGTTCTGTGCCGGTCGCCGTTCAGGAGCTCCGCCACCCGTGGATTTCACCCCGCACCTGCCGCGCCTGCAGAACCCTGACCTCAGCAGCCTGGAGGTGATCCGTGGCCGCAGAGCCGTGGTCGCCATGGGGAGCCCGGCCCTGCTCACGTTCTTCTGCCACTACCCCTCACAGCTGCGGATCACCGGAGCGGCCACCACCGCCCAGGAAGTTCTTGAGTTGCTGATCAAAAACAAGCCCCACGTGCTGATCGCCACCGACCATCTGGAACACGGCTGTGGCATCGACCTCGTGGTGCAGGCCAAGCAGCTCCAGGCGAAACTGCGGACCCTGCTGATCGCCACCCAACCCCAACGCAGCCAGCGCCTCAAGGCGGCGATGAAGGCTGGATGCAACGGCATCTGTCTCGAATCACGCATCGGGTTCGGCACGCTGCGTGCGGCGATCGGTGCGGTGCGCGGCGGCGGGGTCTACATCGATTCCGGCCTGGCCGATCTGTTCAGGCAGGTCCATGCCGACCACACCCCTCTGCGGCCCATCACCCAGCGCGAGACCCAGGTGCTCACCCTGGTGACGCAGGGCCACTCCAACCCGGAGATCGGCGCCCAGCTGTTTCTGTCGCCGGACACCGTGAAAAGCCATATCCAGAACCTTCGCCACAAACTGCAGGCGCGCGATCGCACCCATGCCGCTGTGATTGGCCTCTGCCGGGGGCTGGTGCCCTGGCCAGACACCTGAAGCCCGTCAGGCGAGATCAGATTCAATGATCTGGCTCGGGCAGGGGGGCCACCGCTAACTTCTGAGCCGTACCGCGCCCGGATCCGCATGGCCAAGGGCCACTGGCTCGATCCCCTGGCCCGCCGTCTGCTGGAAGCGACGGGCCAACTTCCTGCCGTACCCGAGCGTGAACCTAATTCCGGCGGCGGCATCAGGCCCCTGGGCCGGGCGCTGGACATCACAGCGGATCGCATCCGAGCCGTGGCGGCCTGGCGCACACCCGAGCAGAAGGTCTCACCAGACCACCGCCTCACCCCCGGTGACGACAAGCAAGACCTCGGCGTTCAGGAGGCAGAGCAACAGGAAGCCGTGGAGCGGGAACTACTGGCCTTGCGGTTGGCCCAGAACCCCGCCTTGCGTCTGCAGGGGGCAGACGAGGTGCGACGGGCCGCCGCCCTCGGCTGGCGGCTGGACGTGAACCGGGCCACGGCCGCCGACTGGCTGCGGCTGCCGGGCTGCAGCCCGAACCATGTGGATCTGCTGCTGCGCCTCCAGGCCAGCGGGGTTCAGCTCAGCGGCCCTGATGACCTGGCCAACCTGCTGGAGCTGGAGGCGGCCACCATGGCGGCCTGGGTCCCCCTGCTGGACTTTCGCTGGTACAGCGACGCCCCTGCCGTACCGGCCACACGCCCGCTTGAGATCAACCAGGCCAGCGCCGCTGAGCTTCAGCGCGATCTGGGGCTGAGCGAGGAGCGCTGCGGGCGCCTGCTGCGCGAACGCTCCCGGCTGCCGTTTCAGGACCTGGCCGATCTGCAGCTGCGGTTGCAGTTTCCCCCCGCCCTGCTGGAGGGCTGGATCGGCCGGGTCCGGTTCAGCCCCGGTCCCGCCGGGCCCAGTCTGTTCAAGCCCCTCAGCCAGCACCGCAAGCCGCGATGAGCAGCCGCGGCCAGCCACGCCAGGGGGAATTGTTCGCCGGCACGCCGGCCTCCATCACAGGCCTCTCGGCCGCGACCAATCCGGCAAGACCGGACACCCTGCCGCTGTTACGCCGCCAGATCCTCGCCTGGCAAGGGGCCCTGGCGGCCCACCAGCAGCCCCTGTTCAGCGCCACCGCCGCGGGCCTGGATCCCACCGCCCAGCAGGGCCTCCTGTTCGGCCCAGCGAGTCAGCCTCAGCGGCTGGCTGGCCAGCTGGATCCGCTCAGCCTCACGCCCCAGAGCCTGTCGTTCTGGCGCTGGCCCAGCAGCTCCCACCAGGGTGCCGCCGTGTATCTGGTGATGGACCGGCCCGCCGAAGCCCCCTGCCCCCTGCTGCTCTACGTGGGCGAAACCAGCCGCGCCGACCGGCGCTGGAAGGGGGATCACGACTGCAAGAGCTATCTCAGCACCTACGGCGAGGCCCTGCGCGCCGCCGGCCTGCAACCCCAGCTGAGCATCCGCTTCTGGTGCGACGTGCCCGCCACGACCGCAGCCCGACGCGCCGTGGAGCAGGCCCTGATCCAACAGTGGCTGCCACCGTTTAACAAGGAGACGCGCGAGCGCTGGAGCACCCCATTCACCGCCCTGCAGGACTGAGAGCGCCCAGTTGAGCTGGCTACGATCGCGGCCACGCCCGTCTGATCCGCATGCAGTTTCGTTGCCTCCCCGCAACCTCCGCCACCCCCCTCGGCGACTGGAGCGGCGACACCCTGGTGCTGGGGTTGCTCGCGGGAGATGACGGGCAGCCGTTGCTCGGAGCGCTGGAAGCCCTGCTTGGCGCTGGCCTGCGACAGCGGCTGGAACAACGGGCCTTCAAGGCCAAGCCAGCGGAGGTGCTCGCCTTCGAACGGGTGGGCGTCGAGCCGGCAGCCGTGGTCGTGGTGGGGCTGGGCGAGGCGGAGGGATTCAATCTCGATGGCTTGCGAAGCGCCGTCGCCAAGGCCGCCCGCACCGCGGCCGCTTCCGGTGGTCGCCACCTCGGCCTGGCCTTCCCCCTGACCAGCCTGCCGGCCGAGACAACCCCCGCCATCGCCGCAGCGGCAATGGCCGAGGCCGTGCGGCTCAGCCTCTACGCCGACCAACGCTTCCGCAGCGAGGCCGAACCCAAGCCCCGCCCGGACACGGTGACCCTGATCGGCCTGGATGACGCGGCCGATACCGCCCTCAGCCGCTTGGGGGCAGTCTGCGCCGGCGTGGAGCTGGCCCGTGAACTGGTGGCCGCGCCCCCCAACGTGGTCACCCCCCAGGCTCTCGCCGACGCGGCCTTGGCCATCGCCGAGGCCTATGGCGCCGAGCTGAAGGTGCTGGAGCGGAGCGACTGCCAGGCCCTGGGCATGGGGGCCTACCTGGGCGTGGCCCAGGGCTCGGATCTGCCGCCCAAGTTCATCCACCTCACCATCCGCCCCGAAGGCGACATCCAGCGGCGCGTGGCCCTGGTGGGCAAGGGGCTCACCTTCGACTCAGGCGGCTACAACCTCAAGACGGGCGGATCGCAGATTGAGATGATGAAGTACGACATGGGCGGCAGCGCCGCCGTGCTGGGGGCAGCGCGTGCCCTTGCCGAGCTGCGGCCCGCGGGGGTGGAGGTGCATGTGATCGTGGCCGCCTGCGAAAACATGATCAGCGGTGGTGCCGTCCACCCCGGCGACATCGTCACCGCCTCCAACGGCAAGACGATCGAGATCAACAACACCGATGCCGAAGGGCGGCTCACCCTGGCGGACGCCCTGATCTACGCCTGCAAGCTGGAACCGGATGCCGTGGTGGATCTGGCCACCCTGACCGGGGCGTGCGTGATCGCCCTGGGGGAGGAGATCGCCGGTCTCTGGTCGACCAGCGATGCGCTCGCCGCAGCCCTGCTGCAGTCCGGCCAGATGGGCGGCGAGTCCTTCTGGCGCATGCCCCTGCGGGCTTCCTATCGCAGCGGCCTCAAGAGCCCCGTGGCCGACATGAAGAACACCGGTCCGCGCCCCGGCGGCTCGATCACTGCCGCCCTGTTCCTGCAGGACTTCGTGACCAAGGATCTGCCCTGGGCCCACCTCGATATCGCCGGCACGGTCTGGAGCGACAAGGGGCGGGGCATGGATCCGGCCGGGGCCACCGGCTTCGGGGTGCGCACTCTGGTGCAATGGGTGCAGGCGGGGGCCACCGGCTAGGTTGTAGCCCCTGAAGCCGGATTCCCAGCCCCATGGCCGCTCAGAAGATCCGCTGGTACGCCAAAGCGCAACTGGGGGTGCTGATGCTCCCGGCGGGCCTGTGCCTGTTCGGCGAAGCGGTGATCCGCAAGGGCATCCAGACCCTGGCGGCCTCGGCCAAGACTGTGGACACCATTGCCGATCCAGGCCCCTGGTTCTGGTATGGCACCTTCGGCCTGATCCTGATCAATGCCGGCGTGGGCCTCATGATCGAAAGCGGACTGCTGCGGGGCTACCCGCGCCAGCCCCGGCCTGAGCAGCGGAACTGAAGCCGCAGGGGCGGCCTGTGGACCAGGCCGCCGGAACGTTGAAGTCGACCTGGACCGTTGAACCAGTCAGGCCGCCATGGCGGCCCGACCGGGACGGGGGTTACGGAGCTGCTGCCGCAGCAACTCGGGAGATTCGAGCGCATGGATCTGCCAGCGAGCCCGCTCGCCGCAAGTGGCCAGCAGACGATCAAGATCGTCGGCCGCCTGCTTCGGGCTCTCGTAGGGCCCGATATGCCGGGTCTGCAGACCGTCTCGAATGGTCAGCAGATACATGGGCTGCTTCGGACGAATATGGCCAAACCCTAACCGCAGCAGGCCTGGATGGGAAGGGTGGAAACACCTGCCCGCCAGCGTCTGCGCTTCAGCGGGAGCTCCAGGCCGAAGAGCCACGGGCTCGCTTGCCCCACACGGCATCCAGGCGGCGGTCGCGGCCGCAGGACCAGCGGTAGTAGTTGTATTTGACCGCATTGCGATCGGCATAGTTCTGGTGGTAGCCCTCCGCCGGCCAGAAGCGCTGCAGCGGCTTGATCTCCACCTTCAGGGCCGAGACCGGCCGGCCCAGCTCTGCGGCCGCCGCCTTGAGGCTGGCCTGGGCAAGGTTGGCCTGCTCCGCCCCTTTGGTGAAGATCACCGGCCGGTAGGAATCACCGCGATCGCAGAACTGGCCGCCCCGGTCGAAGGGGTCCACATTGCGCCAGAAGGCGCGCAGCAGGGTGGCGTAACTGATGCGCCGATCATCGAAGCGCACCAGAACGCTTTCCTGATGTCCCGTGCCGCCGGCGGACACCCTTTTGTAGGTGGGCTGGGCCAGGGAGCCACCGCTGTAGCCGCTCACCGCCTCCAGCACACCTGGCTGAGTTTCGAGATCGTGCTCCAGGCACCAGAAGCAGCCTCCCGCGAACACGGCCTCCTGGGTGGCCGCCTGGGCCATTGGTGGAGCGATCGTGAGGCTGCAGCCCCCCAACACCAACGACAGCAGAACGGCAATCAGACGCACGGCGCCACAACAGGCAAAGTTCGCCTCAGGATCGCGCACGCGCAGCCGGGTTGCGGGATGCCTGAAGGGCCGCTCGGATGCGTTCAGGCCGACACGGGGAGCGGCGGGCTTCCCTGGGGGATCTGATCGAGGATGGCCACGGCAGCCCGGCGGGTCACGCCCGGCTCCCCGAGGGTGCGACGCAGCCGCCCATAGCCTTCCAGGAGACGCTGGCGGGCCTCGCTGTCAGGATCCAGCAGGATCTCCGCCTCGCGGATCAACGCGTCACAGCTGAAGTCCTCCTGCAGCAGCTCCGGCACCAGACGCTCCTGGAGCACCAGATTCACCGGCGAGATGTGGGGAACGTTGAAACGCAGCAGGTGCTTGGCCACCGCGGCAGTGACGCGGCTGACCCGGTAGACCACCACCTGCGGCACCCCCCGCAGGGCCAGCTCCAGGTTGGCCGTGCCGGATTTGGTGAGGGCCAGATCGGCCGCGGCACAAAGGGCAGGCTTGAGCGCATCGGCCTCGCAGGCGGGAATGACGCGGGCCCGCAGCCCCTCACTCCTGCAGGCCTCCTCCAGCAAGGGCTCGAAGCCAGGCAACCCAGTTGACACCAACACCTGCAGATCAGGATGGCGCCGCTGCAGCTCCGCTGCCGCCGCCGCCATCTCCGGTAGCAGGTAGCGCAGCTCCTGGCGGCGGGAGGCGGGCAACAGCAGCAGCACCGGCACCGTCTCCGCCAATCCCAGCAGACGACGGGCCTCCGCACGGCCAGGCTGGCTGCCGAGGGTGTCCAGCAGGGGATGGCCCACCCAGGTGACCCGGGCACCGTGCTCGGCATAGAAGCGGGCCTCCTCAGGGAAGATCGCCAGAATCCGATCGCTGAAGCCGATCAACCGGGTCGTCCCCCCGTCCCCCAGTCGAAACGCCCACTCCTGGGGAGCGATGTAATAGGTGATCGGCACCTGGGGCCTGTCGCGCTTGAGCCGCAGGCCCAGATTCACGTTGGCACCCATGTAATCGATCAGCACCACACCATCGAGGGGATGGAGACGAAGCCACTGCCGCAGGCGATGCTGCAGACGCAGGGTGGGCCAGATCAGCGGCACCGCCTCCCACAGCCCGATCGCGCCGAGAGAGGCAGTATCCGCCAACAGCTTGGCACCGGCGCGGCGCATGCGGTCACCACCGAGGGCCACGATCTCGAGATCAAGCCCTCGTTCAGCAGCCTCCTGATGCAGGGCCTGGATCAACAGCGACCCCTGCAGATCGCCAGACACCTCCCCGGTGCTGATCAACAGACGCGTCATCAGCGCTGCGCCGGCAGGGGGCCGCGGCGGCCCGGGCCGATCGAGGCCTCCAGGAAGTCGCAGAGTTCCCTTGGCGCCCCCAGCAGGGAGAGCTGCCGCGCAGCCTTGAGGGCCTCCGCCAGCACCCGATCGCTGCGGTAGATCAGGGTCCAGATCTCCTGGAGCTGCCGCAGCTGAGCACCGTCGTCGTGATCAGCCAGGCCACTGCGCCGCAGGCCGACACGATTGAGACCGCGCACCCGACCGGGATGTCCCTCCACCATCATGAAGGGCGGCACATCCCTGTCGATGCGGCTCATGCCGCCCACCATGGCGAGCTTGCCGATGTGCACGAACTGGTGGATGCCGAGCACGCCGCCGATCACGGCCCGATCGCCGATCTCCACATGACCGGCCACGGCCACACCATTGGCGATCACGATCCGGTCCCCAAGCACGCAGTTATGGCCGATGTGGCTGTACGCCATCAGCAGGTTGCCGCTGCCGAGACGGGTGCATTCCTGGCCCGCCGTGGCGCGGTTGATGGTGACGCACTCCCGGATGGTGTTGTCGTCACCCATGACCACCTCGGTGGGGTCGCCGGAGTACTTGAGGTCCTGGGGCTCGAGGCCGATGCAGGCACCGGGGAAGATGCGGTTGCGAGCTCCCAGCCGCACCCGTCCGTCGATCACCACGTGGGGACCGACGCGGCAACCCTCGCCGAGCTGCACGTCCGGACCGATCACGGCATAAGGACCGATCTCGACCCCTTCCCCCAACTGGGCCCGGGGATCCACCACGGCCGTGGGATGGACCAATGTCGCCATGGCTGAGCTGGTCATGCCGATCAGTCCACCAAGGAGAACATCAGTTCACCGGAACAGACAAGTTCACCATCGACCGTGGCCTCAGCGCGCACCTTGCCGAAACGCTTGCGCTTCAGGGCCAGCAGTTCGCAGGTGATGCGCAGCTGATCGCCGGGAACCACAGGCCTGCGGAAGCGCACACCATCAATGCCGGCGAACACGAACAGCCCCTTGGGCAGATCCGGCATCTGGGTGACGATCAGGCCACCCACCTGGGCCATGGCCTCCACGATCAGCACCCCGGGCATCAGCGGGCGCCCGGGGAAGTGCCCTTGAAACTGGGGCTCATTGATCGTGACGTTCTTGATCGCCACGGCTCGTCGGCCGGGTTCGTGCTCGATGACGCGATCCACCAGGGCAAAGGGATAGCGGTGCGGCAGCAGACCCTGGATCTGCTCGCTGCCGAGCACAACGGACGTGGAGGCGAGAGCGGACAAGGAGGGAAGGAGCAGCGGGCGTGAGGATGGATCAGGCGGCAACGGAAACCGCCCTGGCGAGGGCGGCAGCGAGGGCCGTGTGCAGACCGTGGGAGCCGCGGTAAGCAAACACCTGGGCGCGGGGGAGTCCCGCCAGGGCCAGATCCCCCAGCAGATCCAGGAGCTTATGGCGCACAGGCTCGTCGACGAAGCGCAGCGGCGGGTTGAGCCACGAGTCGCCATCGCAGACCAGGGCGTTGTCGAGATCACCACCACGGATCAGGCCGGCGGCGCGCAGCTGGTCCACCTGATCACGGAAGCCGAAGGTGCGCGCTGGAGCGACCTCGCGCACGAACACCTCTGGTGTGAGCGCCACGGAGAACACCTGGCGACCGATGGCCGCCTGGGGGAACTCGATGGCGGCACCCACATGCAGGCGTTCGGCCGGCAGGGCCACCGCAAACCCACTGCCCTGCTGCAGGGTGATCGGCTCACGGGGCGCGGGAGCCCAGGTCGGGACCGCGACTGGGGCAAGCCCCGCCTCGGCGATCGCCTCCACCCAAGGCATGGCGGAACCATCCAGCACGGGTATCTCCTCACCATCCACCAGGATTTCAGCCTGAGTGATTCCTGTTCCAGCCAGGGCTGCCAGGAGGTGTTCCACGGTGGCGAGTCGCTCGCTGTTCAGGCGCAGGGCCGTGCACAGCTGCGTCTCACACACCTGGGAAGGATGCAGCGCCAGGCTGGGTCGCGCCGGATGCTGAAGCCAGCCAACCCGGTAACCGGGCTGCTCCGAAGGCCGCAGTCGCACACGGCCCTCAGCACCACTGTGAAGACCAACACCGGAGCGCTCGATGCTGCTGGCCAGGGTCCAGCCATGGTCGTAATCGGAAGGCCAGATCCCCATCAGAACTTCCAGCCCACACCCAGGTTGAAGCGCCAATCGCCGGTGAAATCCTGGCTGGCCACCTCCAGACGGAGCGGCCCCACCGGCGTGGTGACGATCAGGCCCGTACCGACCGAGAAGCCGCTGCCGGGTTTACTGAGCAGGCCGCCGGGGTTGCCCGGCACATTGGCCTGACTGCCGAAGGTGGTGCCGCCATCGACAAACAGCTCGCCACTGATAATGCTGAAGATCGGGAAGCGGTATTCGATCGTGGCCTCACCGAAGCTGCGGCCCACGCCCAGATCACAGTCGTAGTAGCCCCGCACCGAGTTGGAGCCACCAACACAGAAAGCTTCGTAGGGAGGTAGCTGACCAATGTTAGTGCCGGCACTGAACTGGAAGGCGAGAGCCTGCTTGCAATCGGCGGTTTCACCGGCCTTGGGGCGGCAGCCCTTATACAACTTCAGCCAGTTGACGGGGATGAAGTGGGTGTAGCTGGCCCGCACCCGATTGAAGGTGGGGGAATCGGGACCCACCGAGAAAAACTGTTCACTGGCCAGGCTGAGAAAATTCCCCGAAGTGGGATTACGGGGATCATTGAGGTTATTCATCGTGGCAGCCACGCGGACCCCAACCAACTGATTCTGGTTGGCACAATTGTAAGAGAGGCAGATAATATCGTCGGTTGGAGCCTTGCTATTGTTGTTCTGCAACGATTGCTGGGCCACACCAAACACACGCGAATCGCCTGAGAAGTTGATCGGCGAGACCTGCTGGATATTGAGACCAAGCACGACACTCCAGGGAGCTCGCTTGAAGGGGTTGCCTCCATTAAGCGGACGAATCACCTGGAGATTTCCACCGATCCGCTGGATCAGGACGGTGTTGCCGGAGTAGTCGAACCAGCTGGTTCTCGGATCGGCATTTTCAGCGTCGTTAACTGAATCGAACGTCTTCCCCTGAGGGTTCTTCCTCGAATCGATATTGTAGGCCACCTTCGTGCCGGGAGCCTCATAGAAATCACGCACGCTAAAGATATTGCCGTTGTTCTGACTCTGGAACACCTGCGGCACATCCCGGCTGATGAACAGCCGCCCGCGGAAAGCCGTTCGGTATTTGTCACCCTTGATCCAGGGATCGGTGAACGAGATGTCAGCAAGTCCACCGAACTGGCCATAGGTGAAGTTGAAGGCCAGATCCCAGGCACGGCCGAACAGGTTGGAGTCCTGCACCTGGATCTGGCCGAACACCCCCTGGCTCTGGCTGTAGCCCAGGCCGCCCGAGAGGGAACCTGTCGACTGCTCGACAATGCCAAGCACGATCACCACCTCCCCCGGCTCAGCCGGCACCGGCTTGAGGGTCACCTTGACATCACTGAACAGGCCAGTGGCATAGATGCGCTTGATGTCATCTTCAAGATTGCGGCGGTTGAAGACATCCCCCTGCTTGAGGGAGATCTCCCGGGTGACCACCCAGGGCTTGGTCTTGCCGCGGATCGGTTCACCCTTGTCGTTGGTGGCGGAGCCCTCCTTGTTGAGGAACTGCACCTCCACCCCACCGACACTTCCCTCGCGCACCATCAGCTCCACCACCCCCTCGGGACTCACCCGACCGGGGCCGGTGATGCGGGCCAGGGAGTAACCCTGATCGGCATACCACTTCTGCAGGTCCTGCATGCGGCCCTGCAGGGTGTTGAGGTTGAGGGTCTTGCCGTAATCAGCCGCGAAGGTGTCCTGAACCACCTCCGCCGGCAACTTGGCCGTGCTGGGTTCGATGGTTACTTTCTCCAGCACCGGGTTGGCGGTGACCAGCACCACCACCCTCACCCCCAGCGGGCCATCCACGGGCTGGATCCGCACATCCGAGAACCAGCCACTGGCATAGATGGCGGACAGATCGGTCTGGAGCTCGCTGCGGGTGACTCGGCTGCCTGGGGTGGTGGCCATGGCCGCATAGGCGGCAAGTTCGAGCCGTTCGCGCTCGGGATGGTTTTCAAGGCCCTCAATCACCACCTCGCTGATCAACACGCGTGGCTCACTGGGATCGGCAGGAGCCGCGGTGGTGCCCTGCGGAAACCCAGGAGCAGCTCCGTCGGCGGGCATAGGAACCGCATCGGCGGGAAGGGCGTCGGCGGGAATCGGGAAGCCCCCTCCACCCTCTGGGGTTTCGGAGCCATCCTCTGGGGTCTCGGCCGAACGTTCAGTGGGTGTTGTGGACCCTTCAGGGGTATCGGAGGACTGCGGCCGGTCCTCCTCAGAGGTCGTGGCGGCAGGCACCTGTTCCTCCTGGGCAGGCGCCACCTGAGCGATGCGACCGGCCTCCTTCACCTCAGAGGGAGGACGCTCCCCTGCGAGCACACCGGCAGGAACCGCCAGGGCGAGCGCCATCAGGGGGAGGGTGGCGGTAATGCCAGGCAGGCCTGCCATGGTGTCGGGTACGGAGCGGCCAGGCCGCAAATTGGGCTGACCTTACCGGTAGAAGCGCGGTGAAGGACAGACCCCTTGGACCCGTTTGAGGACCTCCCCGTAGGCCTCGATCACGCCACCGAGGTCGCGGCGGAAGCGATCCTTGTCGAGGATCCGCTCATCACTGGGGTCCTCACCACCGGCGCGGAGGTCCCAGAGGCGGCAGGTGTCGGGACTGATCTCGTCGGCCAGCAGCAGGGTTCCATCGGCCGCCAGGCCCAGCTCGATCTTGAAATCCACCAACTGCAGATCTGCCTCGAGGAACAGGGTCAACAGGACGTCGTTGATGCGACGGGCCAGAGCTTCGATCGCCCGGCGCTGCTCGGGAGTCACCAACTCCAGCCGTTCCAGCCGGGCTTCGGTGAGCAGGGGATCACCCAGGGCATCGTCCTTGTAATAGAGATCCAGCAGGGCCGGTTGCAACGGCGTGCCAGCCGCGATCGGCATCTGCCGGCACAGCGAACCGGCGGCCAGGTTGCGGAGCACCACTTCCAGCGGGATCACATCAACCGGCCGCACCAGCATCCAGCGGTCTTCACCCACGCCGCGGTAGTGGGTCGGAATCCCGGCCGCGTCCAGCCGCTCGAAGATCAGGGCCGAGATGCGGCAGTTGAGCGAGCCCTTGCCCTGCAGGGAGGCTTTTTTCTGGGCGTTGAACGCCGTGGCGTCGTCCTTGAACTCGACCGCGACCAGATCGGCCTGGTCGGTGGCAAACACCCGTTTGGCCTTGCCTTCGTGCAACAGGGCCCCGAGGGAGTAGGCAGTCATGGCTGGGGAACAGCGGGCTCAGCCGGATCCTGCCCGGTCGCCGGGACAGGATTCGGCTGGACTGCTGCGGCTGGAGAGGTGGTCGTCGGCTGGTGCCCTCCCGGATCGCGAGGGGAACGCAGCTGGCGCTCCAGCTGGCGGCTGCGGTCGCTGGCGGCGGGATCCTGGCGGCGCAGGAGCCATTCGCCATAGGCGTCGTCGATGCGGCCACTGAGGCGCAGCCGCCGTTCAATCGCACGGCTGGGATCGCCACCCGGCTCTGCCTGAAGCCTGGCCTGATCATCGAGCAGCTGGGTCACCAGCCCCCAGGCCCCCGCCGCCGCCGCCTGCTCCAGGGCCCGCTCGTACAAACTGTCCCGCTCCGCCACGGGAAGGGTCTCGAGCAGGGCAGCGGCCTGTTGCAGCCGCGACGCGGTGGCAACGCCAGGCACCCGCGAGGCCAGCAGCACCTCGGCGGCCTGGCGGCGACGTCCCTGGGCGATGTAGTGCTCGGCCAGCTGATCCAGAGCCACGCGGGTGGTGGTGGTGCCGTCCGCGGCCTGTTTCACCGGCAGCAGCACGGCCTCGAGGCGAGCCGCATCACCGGCCGCCAGCCGCCAGAGGGCCTCGGCGGCGCGGCGGTGATCCAGGCCAGCGTTGGCGGCGCGCCACTGCAGCAGGAGCCACTGATGCCGTTCGCCACCGGCAGCGGGTCCGAAGCGATCCAGCACCGCCAAAGCCTGCTGGGGGGCCCGGCAGCTGATCAGCACATGGGCGTTGGCCAGCACCACCGCCAGGGGCTGAGGCGCCGGATGGAGGGTCATCAAGCGGGTGTGAAGCTGGCGCACCCGCGCATCGTCCCCCAGATCCAGCAGGGTGAGACAGGCCTGCTCGATCTGCTCGAGGCTGCCCTTCTCCAGCAGCAAGGCAAAGACCTCGGGCGGGTAGGGCTGGGGAGGCACCCCCGGGGTGGCAGCAGCGGCAGGGCTGGCGGCCGGCGCGCTCGGCGGGCTGGCAGCGGGCGGGCGGGCAGGACTGACCGCAGACGGATTGACTGGAATGACCGCTGGAGCCAAGCCCCGGGAAGCAGCACTGGCCGGGGGGATGGCGTCTGCCGCAGCAGCCCTGCTGATCCCCAGGCAGGCGCCGGCCAGGCAGAGCCCGATCAGGCTGGACAATGGCGACCGGCCAGCCGGCATGTTGATGGAGACGGCCGTCGCGGCCAAGACTGGCTCACAACCTAAGGGCACTGCCCCCAACCCGCTCCCCTCGCCATGCCCGACCCGGCCGCGCCGCCCTCCCCCACTGCACCCACCGCGGCAGGCAGGACGCCCCGGCGGATCCTGGTGGTGGGCGGCGGCGGCCGCGAGAACGCCCTCGGCTGGGCCCTGGCCCGCTGTGCCGGGGTGGAGGCCGTATGGGTGAGCCCCGGCAACGGCGGCACCGCCGAGCTGGAGGGCTGCCGTCAACTGGCGGTGGCCGAGACCGACCATGAAGGCCTGCTGCAAGCCTGCGCGAAGCACGCGGTCGAGCTGGTGGTCGTGGGGCCTGAGGCTCCCCTGGCTGCGGGGCTGGCGGATCGGCTGCGCGGCGCCGGGCTGGCGGTGTTCGGCCCCGGCGCCGATGGCGCCCTGCTGGAGGCCAGCAAGCGCTGGGCCAAGACCCTGATGCAGGAGGCCGGCATCCCCACCGCTGGCCACTGGAGCGCCACCAGTGCCGCTGAGGCCCTGTTGGTTCTGGAGCAGCAGAACCGTCCCCTGGTGGTCAAGGCCGATGGCCTGGCCGCGGGGAAGGGGGTGACGGTGGCCGAAAGCGTGGCCGAGACCCGCGCCGCGATCGAGGAGGCCTTTGCCGGACGCTTCGGCGAGGCGGGCACCTGCCTGGTGCTGGAGGAGCGGATGAGCGGCCCGGAGGTTTCGGTCTTTGCCCTCTGTGACGGCGAGAGGATGGTGTTGCTCCCCCCTGCCCAGGACCACAAACGCATCGGTGACGGGGACACCGGGCCCAACACCGGCGGCATGGGCGCCTATGCGCCGGCCCCCCTGCTCGATGCCGCCGCTCTGGAGGCGGTTCGCCGCCAGGTGCTGGAGCCCACCCTGGCGGCCCTGCGCCAGCGTGGCATCGACTACCGGGGCGTCATCTACGCCGGGCTGATGCTGACAGCGGAGGGGCCGAGCGTGATCGAATACAACTGCCGCTTCGGCGACCCGGAGTGCGAAACCCTGATGCCCCTGCTGGGTCCGGAACTGGCGGCGGTGCTTCTGGCCTGCGCCGAAGGCTGCCTGGAGGCAGCCCCCAGCCTCACGATCGCGCCGCACTGCAGTGCCTGCGTGATTGCTGCCGCCGGGGGCTATCCGGGCACGGTGCGCCAGGGCGATCCGATTGAGGGTCGGCCCGCCGCGGATCCGCACCGGCAGCTGTTCCATGCCGGCAGCCGCCGCGATGCGGACGGCCTCTGCCGTACCAGTGGCGGCCGGGTGCTGGCCATGGTGGCCCAGGCCGACGACTTCGACACCGCCTTCGAGCTGGCCTATGACGGACTCGCCCAGGTGCACTTTGAGGGCATGACCTTCCGCCGCGACATCGGTCATCAGGTCCGGCAGAGCTGATGGCGGAATCGATGCCCAGCTCCTTGCCGAACACCAGTCCTCACTCCTGGCAGCAACGCCTGGCCCGCTGGTGGGCCGAGTTCAGTCTGCAGACCAAGCTGCTGGCGGTGGCCACCCTGGTGGTGAGCCTGCTGATGACAGGCATCACCTTCCTCGCCCTCAACGGCATCCAGCGTGATGCCCGCATGAGCGACACCCGCTATGCCCGTGACCTGGGCCTGCTGCTCTCAGCCAATGTGACACCCCTGGTAGCCGAGGGCAACGACCGGGAACTGGCGCAGGTGTCGGAGCGCTTCTGGCGCTCCAGCCGCAGCCTGCGCTACATCCTCTTCGCCGATCCCGAAGGAGTGATCTACCTCGGCATTCCGATCGGCAACGGCAGCGGCAACGGCGACCAACTGCTGACCCGCCGCCTGGAGCTGCCCGCCGATATCCAGCGCCGTCCGGACAATCCCCTGGTCCGCCAGCACCTCACCCCCGACGGTCGGGTCACCGACGTGTTCGTGCCGATGGTGAACGACGGCCGGTATCTAGGAGTGCTGGCTCTGGGCATCAACCCCAACGAAACCCTGCTGGCCAGCGCCGCCCTGACCCGGGAGGTGACCGTGGCGGTGTTCATCTCGATCTGGGTGCTGGTGATCCTCGGTGCCGTGTTCAACGCCCTCACGATCACCCAGCCGGTGAAGGAACTGCTCCGAGGCGTGCGTCTGATTGCCAGTGGCACCTTTGAGGCCCGTATTGCGCTGCCGGTGGGTGGCGAACTGGGTGAATTGCTGAATGGCTTCAACACCATGGCGTCCCAGCTGGAGGCCTACAAAGCCGCCAACATCGAAGAGCTCACCGCGGCCCAGGTGAAGCAGCAGTCGCTGATCGCCACCATGGCCGATGGGGCGGTGCTGCTCGATGCCGAAGGCCGGATCGTGCTGGCCAACCCCACGGCCCGGCGTCTGTTCCGCTGGGAAGGGCGCAGCCTGGAGGGCAACGACCTGGAGCGGGAGCTGCCGGAGCGGTTGGCGGTTGAACTGCACGCCCCGCTCGAAAGCCTGATCGGCAACCAGCGCGACAGCACCGATGTTCGCTGCAGCTTCGGCGAGCCACCGCGCACCCTGCGGATCGTGTTGCAATCGGTGCGGGATGCCAGCGGTGAGAGCCTCAAGGGCATCGCCGTAACGATTCAGGATCTCACCCGCGAGGTGGAACTCAACGCGGCCCAGAGCCGCTTCATCAGCAACGTCTCGCACGAACTGCGCACGCCCCTGTTCAACATCAAGAGCTACGTGGAAACCCTCCACGATCTCGGCGATCAGTTGAGTGAAGCCGAGAAGCGCGAATTCCTGGGCATCGCCAACGACGAGACCGATCGGCTGACCCGATTGGTGAACGATGTGCTTGATCTCTCCCGGCTCGAATCCGAGCGGGTCTGGACCCTGGAGCCGCTGGAACTGCCGCCGGCGATCGAGCAGACCCTGCGCACCTACCGCCTGAACGCCGAAGATAAGGGGGTTAATCTGGCCTTCGAGAGCGATCCAACCCTGCCAAGGGTGCTGGGGAACTGGGACCTGCTGCTGCAGGTGCTCGACAATCTGGTGGGCAATGCCCTCAAGTTCACGCCCAAGGGAGGCGGCCTGATGATCCGAGCCTACCCCTGGCCCGATCTCTGCCAGATCGAACCCGGCGAACCTGGCGAAGAGGAGCATCCCCGTTGCACGCTCACCTCCCCATTGCCGCGGTTGCGGATCGAGATCGCTGATACGGGCTGCGGAATCTCAGAAGCGGATCAGGACCGAATCTTCGACCGGTTCTTTCGGGTGGAAAACGCGGTCCACACCGAAGCCGGCACCGGCCTGGGGCTCTCGATCGTCCGCGGCATCATCGACAAGCACGGCAGCCGTATTCACATGGCGAGCGAGATGGGGACCGGCACCACTTTCTGGTTTGATCTGCCTCTAGGAGCCTGCTGAAAAAGTCCCGAGGTCGCCATGACTTGAGTCTGACCTCTGGGCGCAGCGCCCGTGAACACTGGGCTCGGAGTCAGGCGTTCCCGGGCTGAATGGCCCTTGAAGGGGTTTTTCAGCAGTCTCCTAGAGCACTCCGACGACGACGAACTCAGGGTGGCCGGTGAACGCCGCTCGCTTCTGAATGACAGTCTCGCCGGCCAGACTGTTCTCACGTCGAACAGCTAAGACAGCCCATTCACATTGACCTGGCCTGTGCAGTCTGGCAACTGCGATCATGACAGTCTTCAGAGATCGTCAGTAGTCACACCGCGCACGATACGGGCCAGCTCACTGCGTTCATCGTTGGTGATGCGATGCGGCACACCGGAAATGATCCGCTCAAAGTTCGAGAAGGAATCCTTGATCTCAGGGCCCTGGCCCGTGATCACAAACTCACGGATGCCCTTGTCGTGCCACGAGCCACGCATCTTGAACACGTTGAGAGCGCGGGCCATTTCGCCACGAATCTCGACATACTGCAGAAGCAGAATCGTATCCGTGATTGTGGAGATATGCGAGTCGGTGATCGAGTGGCTACCCATGAATTCCTCTGAGGTATTCGTGAAGAAGCCGGTGATCTCCTCTTGCTTGGCAAAACCGGTGATGCCGATCACAAACTGACGAAACGCGTTATGACTCACTCCCCTGGCCAAGGCTGAAAGCGAATCAATCGCCATGCGTGAAGGCTTGAACTGACTGATTTCTGTCTTGATGATCTGGAGATGATCCTCCAGACCGGTGGACTCGGGATAGGCACAGATGATCTTGAGCAGTCCGTCCTGCTCCATCTGCTCAAAGTCAATTCCCCAGCTGGTCGCATTGCGCAGCAGCTGAGCCCTTGACTCCTCATAGGCAAACAAGATGGCGCGCTCCTTGCTGCGGCAGCCATCTTCAACGAACTTGCTCACCAGAAGAGTCTTGCCTGTGCCGGTAGCACCGGTAGCGAGAATGATCGAATCCTTGAAGAATCCACCACCGCACATCTCGTCCAGCCGAGGCACGCCGGAACTAACACGCACATTGGAGGAACGCTGGGTCAATCGCATCGCACCCAAGGGGAAGATACTCATGCCATTTCTACCCATCGTGAAAGGAAATTCACCCTTCATATGGGTGGTGCCGCGTAATTTGAGCACCTCCAAGGTGCGGCGGCGGCGTTCCCCTTCGAGCACATTTCGGAGAATGATGACATTATCCGAAACGAACTCTTCGACGCCATAGCGAGCGATCGGACCATATTCATCGATCCGCTCGGATGTCATCACAGTCGTGACGCCGATTTCTTTCAGGCGAGCAATCAGGCGAAAAATCTCACGACGCACCACGGACAAGGCATCGTACTGCTGAAAAACCGACGTGATCGAATCGATCGCCACTCGCCGCGCCTTATACTTGCGAATCGCATAGTTAATTCGCTCGATCAATCCAGAAAGATCAAAAGAGCCAGCCACATCTTGACCATCTGGGTCAGGAGAAGCGTCTAATATAAAAAGCTTATCTTGTTCAACTAATTCCTGCATATTCCAGCCAAAACTCGAGGCATTTCGCAGGATATCGAGTGGCGATTCTTCGAAGGTCACGAAGATACCAGGCTCGTTGAACTGATGGATGCCGTTGTAGAGAAAACTCAGCGACAGCACAGTCTTCCCCGTTCCAGAGGTGCCACTGATCAGCGTGGAACGACCGATCGGCAGACCCCCATGGCAGATGTCATCCAGTCCCTCAATCGCAGTCGGGAGCTTCTGAACCTGCATCTGACTGTGGCTGGGTCGATTCAAATCCTGCATTGACGGGAAGACCTTGTGGAGAGGCTAGGCCGCGAAGGAGCTTGTGGGCCCTTGGGACGTAAAGAGATGTGGGGTTGACAGGGTTGACGCCGATCCGTCCAGAAACGATCAACGCAGAGCCTGCTCCTCAGGAAGGCTCAAAGGGACTCACCCTCAACAATCATGCCCTGTCCCGAGCTGTCGTTCTCAACCTGCCACTCCCCAAAGAGTCTGGGGTCGAGATCCGAAAGCCCTTCTTCGGAGAGCTCCTCATAGAGCAGATCAAGGCCGATCAGCACTCGCTCTCGATCGGACAGATCCCCGATGATGCGGCGCACCGGCGGTGGCAGAATCTTCGAAAGGGTGGGAGTGGCCAGAATTTTATCCTCCTCGGCCAATTGAGGACTCTTGAGTACGTCAATGACTTTGAGGGCATAGACGCCCTTGAACTCCGTTTCAAGAATGTCGCGGAGCGTCCTCAAGGCCCGTATGGAGCTGGGGGTGTTCCCGGCCACATAGAGCTTCAGGATGTAGGTCTTGCGGGGAAGCGTCATTCAGAACTCTCGATCGTCAAGGACTGACTGGCGTGGATCTCACTGGACTCGACAAGGGGTTTGGACCCCTGACCGAGGGCGGTGTCGGGAGGAAGGGAGCGGCGGTACATTTCGCATAGATGCGCCATCACATCTAAAAGGGCAATGCGGTAGTCCTGCAGGAAATCATCATCACGGCCCTCCAACCGTACCTTCTTCCAGAGCCCATCAATGAGACTTGTATGAATTTCAACAACTTTGGTGATGGAAAGATCACTGAAGAAGGCTGTATTCACGAAGTTCTCCAGAGCCTGATTGGCGGCGGCTGGGTCCCGGAAATAACTGAGCAGAAGGTCGCGATAGGTGCGCTGCAATGATTGCAACAACTTCTGAGCTTCCTGCTTGGGCAGATTGCGCAGGAAGCGGGCTGCATCCCGCTTGTAGAAAACGCCAAGATAGCCAAGCCGATCCTTGAGGCGATTAGCCAGTTTCCATGCCTCAGGAGTCGGAGCCTCACTGTCAACGGACTGACTGGAGCCGTGAAGCAGGCCTTGCCTGAGAAAGCGCGACACAGCTGCATCAATGCTGTACTTGAGCTGCTCAAGCTGATCGGGCTGGAGGTGCACCTCCGCTTCATGGTATTGACACTGGCCTCCACCCCGTCCGATCACCACGGCCGGCAGCAACAATCCCTGCCTGGCCAAGCTTTGGAGCAGCTCAGAAGTGGTCTCCGTCTGGTCCACCAGGACCACATCGAAGTCTTCAAGGTGGCGATCGAGTTTGGCGATCACATCCGCCTCCGGTGGGATCGGCACAAGCTCGTAACGACCATCCCGCAGCATCTGGGCAGAGGCCTGGGCGAGCTGCTCGTCGCGAACCAGGGAAGCAACCGTGAGGGCCGGCTTGGGCATCGGGCGCGGAACAGGCAGCCTCCGGTGGACCACCGTGAGGGTCAGGTGCGGGCAACCGCATGGTTGCACGGCCATATCTTGACGGCGGGTGGGCCGAACTGTGAGGATCACTCTTTGTTATCCAAATCCCGTGCGCTCAGGCTCCCAATGGCTTAACGCCAGCCTGGCCACGTCCCTGAGCCCATGACCAAGACCGACAACCCTGCGGCGGCGGCCCCCTACGCGATCGTCGAAGCCAGTGGTCAGCAATTCTGGCTGCAACCCAACCGCTACGTGGACCTGGACCGCCTGGCGGCCGAAGTGGACAGCAGCGTGACCCTCGAGACTGTGCTTCTGGTTCATGACGGCAACGCCACCACCCTGGGTCAGCCCTATGTGACCGGTGCCACTGTCGAACTGAAGGTGATGGAACATCGCCGCGGTCCGAAACTGATCGTGTACAAGATGCGTCCCAAGAAAAAGACCCGCCGCAAGAACGGTCACCGGCAGGAGCTCACCCGTGTGATGGTCCAGTCCATCAACCTGGCCGGCAAGCCGATCTCCTGATGCCGCACGCCGATCGCGAGGCTCCGTGAAGTGGCGATCCGCGTTCCACCATCTATCCCTCCTTATTCCTGACCCCCCCATGGCCCACAAGAAAGGCACAGGTTCCACACGGAACGGCCGCGATTCCAATTCCAAGCGCCTTGGCGTCAAGGCCTACGGCGGTGAAGCCGTGAGTGCCGGTTCGATCCTGATCCGCCAGCGGGGCACCTCGGTCCTGCCTGGCGTCAATGTCGGTCGCGGCTCCGACGACACCCTCTTCTCCCTGGTGGATGGAGTGGTGAGCTTCGACAGCATCAAGCGTGGACTGCGCAACCGCAAACGCATCAACGTGGCTGTCGCCTGAAGACCTGGTCAACCCAGACCAAGACCGGCGTCCATGGCCGGGCTTTCTCATGGCCGGCGCGATGTCGCCGGCTTTTTTGGTGGGTGGCGCCGGACGAGCGGCACCAGCACCTCATGCTGCCGGCAGCAATCGATAGGCGCGGGTCGTGATCAGGTAGGGGTGGAACACCTCGAGGAAGCGGCCCTGCAGACGCCGGAAGAAGGCCTCCACCAGGGCGGGGTCATCGAAATGGAAGGGATATTCGCCGTCAAAGCCGCGGAAGAAATACCAGTTCAGCAGGGCAATCGCCTCAGGACTCATCCTGGCGGCAAAGCAGTCCAGCTGGCCCGCCGGGTCAGGCAGGTGCTCCAGCACGTCCAGACAGACGATGGTGTCGAACTGTGGCGGCAGGCGTGAATCCTCCAGATCGCGGCAGCAGAGCAGGCGATCCGCCAGCCCCATGCGCTCGGCCCGCCACTGCACGAAAGCCCGGTTGCGGGGATTGAGGTCCACGACACACACCCGATCCACCGCCGGCAGGGCCGCCGCCGCCAGAGCGTGCGTGCCGATGCCGCCGCCGAAATCCAGCACCTGGCCGCGGGCAAAACGCTGCTGCAGGCGCAGGGTGTCGGCGATGTAATCGGCGCTGCCCAGGTGCCAGGCGGCCAGCTCCAGGAGATGCCCATCTCCCACCGTGTCTTCGTAGAAGGCACTGGCCCGCTCCGGGCTGAACCCACCCGGATGCAGTGCCGCCAGCGCATCGGTGCTGCGCGGCATCCGCGCCTCCAGCTCCTCAGGCTGGATCGCCAGGAAGGCAGCCAGCTGGCTGCGCAGATCGAAACCGCTGGCCAGGAACACCTCCAGCCCCAGACCCGACAGGAGCGGTTCCGTCGCGCTTCGGAGGGCAGGATCAGCGACCGGATCGGCGGCAGGCATCGGCAGGGGAACGGACAGCGGCCGCCAACTTAGGGGTGAGGGAAGCCGCAGGGCTCAGGCCGGAAACTGCTCCTGCCCCAACTCAGCCCCGGGACCGGGCACCTCCAGCCAACGGCGCAGCACGGCCACCAGCCCGTAGAAGGGCAGGGTGTCGGCCAGGGCAGCCACCACTTTGAACAGGTAACCGCTGGCGATGAAACTGGCCAGCTGCGGCAGCACTGGCTCCGCCTCCTGCACCGGCAGCACATGGTTGGCGTAGTGGCTGATCAGCACCACCGCCGTGGTGTCCACCAGCTGGCTCACCAGGGTGGAGCCGTTGTTGCGCAGCCACAGGGCACGGCCACCGCTGAAGCGCTTCCAGAAATGGAACAGGCGCACGTCGGTGAACTGGGCGGCCAGGTAGGCCACCATCGAGGCCCCCACCGCCCCGAAGGCGAGCCGGCGCATCTCATAGAACACCGGCAGCTCCGTGCTGCCAGCCCCGACCGCAAGACCGCTGCCGGCACCGGGCACGCCGGCGGCACCACCCCAGCCATCGAGCCCAGGCAGCACGCCCCCCAGCCAGAGGATCAGCACGATCCAGCCGTTCAGCAGCAACCCCACCCAGACCAGCTGGCTGGCCTTCTGCTCCCCCCAGATCTCGCTGATCAGATCGGTGCAGAGAAAGGTGACCGGGTAGGGCAGGGCCCCCACCGCCACCACGATCGGCCAGGAGCCGATCGATCCCAGGGTGAGGAAGCGGGTCAGCCCCAGGATGTTGAGCATCCCCATGGTGCCCAGGAAGAGGCCCGCCAGCACCAGAAACACGAGATCGCGGCGCTGCTGCAGGGTCACGGAGGGCGAGGCGACAACCGTCCCAGGTTGAAGGGAGGACCAGCCGCCGCGCCGGCGCTGACAACGGGACTGTCACAGTCCCTGGCGGCACCCATGCTCCCGTCGTCCGCCCATGTCAGCTGCCCCGCCCTGCGACCCCTGCGGCTTCCTGGTGCTTGACAAGCCCGCCGGGCTCACCTCCCACGGCTGCGTCGCCAGGGTGCGGCGCGCCTACGGCCTGCGGCGGGTGGGCCATGGCGGCACCCTGGATCCGGCCGTGACAGGGGTGCTGCCGCTCGCCCTGGGGGCGGCCACCCGGCTGCTCCCCTATCTGGAGGGCGACAAGACCTACCGCGGCATTGTGCAGCTGGGCCTGCGCACCAGCAGCGATGACCTGGACGGCGCGGTGATCAGCCAAGCGTCGGTTCCGCCCCTCGAAACAGCCGATCTGGAGGCGGCCCTGGCGCCCTTCCGGGGAGCGATTCAGCAGCGGCCTCCCCAGGTCTCGGCGGTGCACGTGGAGGGACAGCGGGCCTATGCGCGGGTGCGCGGCGGCGAGACGCTTGATCTGGCGGCCCGACAGGTGCGGATCGAGCAGCTGGACCTGCTCGGCTGGGACCCCGGCAGCAGCCGTCTGGAGCTGGCGGTGACCTGTGGCGCCGGCACCTACATCCGCGCCCTGGCCCGCGATCTGGGCGAGGCCCTGGGCTGTGGGGGCTGCCTGGCCCAGTTACGCCGCACCGCTGCTCTTGGGTTCGACCTCCGGCAGGCGGTGAACCTGGAGCAGCTGGAAGCAGAGGCATTGCCCAAACTGCTCGATCCGCTGGCGGCCCTGACGCACCTGCCGCAGCAGCGGCTCGATCCGGCAGCCTGGCCAGGCTGGCGCTGCGGCCGGGCCTTTGCCGCCGCCGAAGACCATCCAGGCGGGCGGGCCGTGGCGGTGCTCAGCCCGGATGGCAATCTGGCCGGCATGGCCAGGGCCGATGGGCAGGGTCTGCTGCAACCGAAGCTGGTGTTCGATGCCGCTGGTTGAGCCCCGCCCAGTCTTGGCCGTTTCCCCCTTCCGTTTCCCCTTCTGATCGATGGCCGGCCACAGCAAATGGGCCCAGATCAAGCGCAGCAAGGCTGTGGTGGATGCCAAGCGCGGGGCGGTGTTCACCCGCCTGGGCCGCGAGATCATGGTGGCGGCCCGGGGCGGCGCCGATCCGGCCGGAAATTTCCAGCTGCGCACCGCCATCGAGAAGGCCAAGGCGGCGGGAGTGCCTAACAACAACATCGATCGGGCCATCCTCAAGGGCTCCGGTCAGCTGAGTGGCGAGGGCGACCAGTTCGAAACGGTGCGCTACGAGGGCTACGGCCCCGGCGGCGTTGCCGTTCTGATCGAGGCCTTCACCGACAACCGCAACCGCACCGCCGCCGACGTGCGGCTGGCCTTCGGCAAACATGGTGGCAACCTGGGGGAGACAGGCTGTGTGGGCTACCTGTTCGAGCAGCGGGCTGTCGTGCGCCTCGAGTCGACCGTGAGCAGCAGCAGCCGGGAGTCGAAGCGAGCGGCCACCGCGGGGGCGGGCCAAACGGCCAGCAGCCCCGCCAGCCTGGATGAGGAGAGCCTGCTCGATCGGTTGCTGATGCTGGAAGAGAGCGGCGGACCGGCAGTGAGCGGCTACGAGATCGAGGCTGGTGCTGCCGAGGTGTTCGGAGACTTTGCGGATCTCGAGGCCCTGCAGGACGGTCTGGGGCAGCTCGGCCTGCCGGTGCTCAGCTGGGAACACCGCTGGATTCCCCAGACCAGCTGCCACCTCGACGACCCGGAACAGCTGCGCGCCTGTCTGCGCATGCTCGACGCGCTTGAGGAGCTCGACGACGTGCGCAGTGTCACCGCGAACCTTGAGGCCGACGCCGACCTCCTGGAGGCCATCGCAGCCTGAGTTCAACCATCGAGGGCCGCCTGGTCGACCACCAGGGTGCAATCGGGATGACGACGCAACCAACTGGCCGGCAGCTGGGCCGAGGCGGGCTCCTGGAGCAGCCGACGGAGCACGGCGGCTTTGGCCGCGCCGGTGACCACCAGCACGAGGCGACGGGCGGCCAGGATCTCCACCAGCCCGAGGGTGATCGCCCGGGTCGGCACCGCGGTCGCATCACCACCGAACGCGGCGGCATTCTGAAGGCGTGTCGCCGCGCTCAGGTGCAGACATCGGCAGCGGGACTCCGGGCTGCAGGGAGGTTCGTTGAAGCCCACATGGCCATTGAGGCCCAGCCCCAGAAGCTGCAGACCGATCCCCCCGGCAGCTGCAACCGCGGCGGCATAGCGCTGGGCTTCCGCCTGGGGATCGGGCGCCGTGCCATCAGGAAGCCGCACCGCACCGACCTCCAGACCGAGAGGGCCGACCAGATGGCGGGCCATCTCCGCCATGAAGGAACGGGGATCGGCCGCGGCCAGGCCCACATACTCATCGAGGTTGAAGCTGAGCCAGCCCCTGCGAAGCCGCGCCTGATCGACTGGTGGCTGGCCAGCCACGCGCTCGACCAGGCGGGCATAGATCGGCTCCATCGTGCGACCGGTGGCCAGACCGAGGGGCCTTGACCCGCCGACTTGCGACTGAAGACGATCGTCCAGAACGGCCTTGCTCACCCAATCAGCCACCGCTGCGGCATCGCGCTGGGCCACAAGCTGGAACGTCGTCACCCGCTCACTGGGGGAAGGGCCGAAGCTCAGCACCCCGGTAGTAATGCCGCAGGATCTGGTCATAACTGCTGCCCTGACGGGCCATGCCCAAGGCCCCCCACTGACTCATCCCCACACCGTGGCCGAAGCCACGTCCGATCGCCAGGATGGCGGGCTGGGGAACCTGCAACGGCAGGGCCGGCATCACCGGAATCATGCGCGGACCAGCTGGATTGCCACTGGCTGAGTCCACCGGAGAACCGTTTCCATCGGACCCCTGTGGGGAGGAGAAGGCCACCGGAGAGGGTGGTGGGGCCACCGGCAGGGCCGCGATCTCCGGCTGCAGCAGCTCAAACCGCACCATGGTGCTGCGCAATCCGAGCCGGCTGCGCAGATCGGCACCGCTCACGAGCAAGCTGCCACTCGGCCCCGTGATCCGCGCCTGGCGGACCCGGCCGGAGCTGGTGGTGGAGACCACTTCAATGCGGTTGACGCCACGGGTCTCGGGAAAGGCCTTGCGCAACTGCTCCGGTTCGAGACGGAGCTGCCAGTGGCTCACCGGGCTGCTGTCGTCGAAGTCCGGCACGCTCACCAGGTAGGGGAGCTGCTGGCGCCAGAGATCACCGCTGTTCTCGGTGGCTCCGCCGCTGCTGCTGTGGAACACGGCGGTGATCAGGTTATTGCCATGCAGCAGAACCTGAGACCGGGTGCTGGCCACAGCCTCGCGGGTGGACGAGGTTTCCGCCTCCACGCCCTTGTACACCTGACTGGCGACGGTGGCCTTGAGGTCGAAGGGGTCCTTGGGGCGGCGTTGCTGCAAGGCATAGGTGCGAGCCGCCACCGCCTGGGCACGCAGGGCCTCCAACGGCCAGCTGGCCGGCATCTCACTCCCCACCACGCTGGGCAGATAACTCTCGATGCCAATCACATTGATCGCCTGCAGCCGCGAGCCGCGACTGAGCAGGCGCAGACGACCCCGGTAGGGCTTGCTCTGCAGCAGGAATGCGCCATCAACGTCCGATCCGGACGGACCGCCTGCCCCGCCGGCCGTGGGGAGCGGCTCAATCCAGAGCTCAGACAGAGGCAGCGTGCGGGGGGGCTGGGGAGAGCTCGCTGTGAGGGATTCCGTCCGCAGCGCCGTGGCGGTGGCGCTGAGACGCAGGCCAGTGCCGGGCTTCAGTTGCAGCAGCTCGCGGCCACGGACATCGGCGATACGCAAAGGAGCGACAGAGGCAGCGATCTCAAGACTGGATCCCTCCTTCAACAGGATCCGCAGCTGCGGCTCAGCCGTTCGGGCCTGAACAGCCACCGGGGGCACCAGTGCCACCAGGGGGAGAGCAACCACAGGACAGGCGGCGGTCAACAGGGACAGCGGCGCCAGGATCCTCAGGGGCGGTTTCGACCACATCGGCGTGGGCAGCGCTAGGAAGACGGGCCCATTGTGCGGAGTCCGCAGGGAAGGGGCCAGGCGGCGGCTGTGGAACCGGCCGACCCAGCGGCGACGTGGCAGCATCCAGATCAAAGGCTGGGTGCCGTGCAGGTCACGTTTCTGGGAACCAGTTCCGGTGTGCCCACGCGCGCGCGCAATGTGTCGGCCGTGGCCCTGCGGCTGCCGCAGCGCAGCGAGCTGTGGCTGTTCGACTGCGGCGAAGCGACGCAGCATCAGTTCCTGCGCAGTGAGCTGCGGGTGTCGCAGCTGAGCCGGATCTTCATCACCCACATGCACGGCGACCACGTCTTCGGATTGCCGGGCCTGCTGGCCAGCCTGGGTCTGGCCGGCAGCTGCAGCGGGGTGGACCTCTACGGTCCCGATCCCCTGCGCGACTACCTCGAAGGGGTGCTGCGCACCTCCTCCACCCGGATCGGCTACCCGCTCCGCACCCACCGGGTGCGCGAAGCGGCCCAGAGCGGCGCTGTGCTGCTGGACGACGACGACCTCTGCGTGCGCTGCACGCCCCTGACCCACCGGGTACCGGCCTACGCCTATCGCGTCGATCAGAAGCCGCGGCCGGGGCGCTTCGACGTGGAGAAGGCCCGGGCCCTCGGCATCCCACCGGGTCCGATCTATGCCGAACTGAAGGCCGGCCGGAGCATCCGGCTCGAGAACGGTGAACATATCGACGGCGCCAGCCTGTGTGGACCGGAGCGGCCGGGCTGCAGCGTGGTCTATTGCACCGACACCGTGTTCAGCGAAGCGGCCGTGGAGCTGGCCAAGGGCGCCGACCTGCTGATTCATGAGTCCACCTTTTCGCACGGGGAGGCCGATCTCGCCTTCGCCAGGCAGCATTCCACCAGCACCATGGCGGCCCAGACGGCCCTGGCAGCCGGCGTGAAGCGTCTGGCGCTCACCCACCTGAGCCCGCGCTACATGCCCGGCAACCCGATGACGCCCGATGACCTGCTGGCCGAAGCACGGGCGATCTTCCCGGAGACGGTGATCGCCAGAGACTTCCTCACCCTCGACGTCGCCGCACCCGAACCTGCCGCAGACAGCAACGACCAACCCCAGCAGACAGGGGCCGCGAAGCAGGCCAAAACCCACAAAAGCAGCCGTTCAACAGCACCGCTGCAGGGGTAAAACCTGCAACAGTTCTTGATTCCCTGCCGGGGAACCCTTCCCCCGTGATACAAGGTCTCAGGTGCGGTGACACCCGCCATTTCGCCGGCTTTCTCCATGGCCCCTCTCCTCTCCTCAGCCCTACGCGCCCTTGTCCGGACCGCGCTGGTCCTGCCCCTGGCGCTGCTGGTCTGCTTCGGTGGCCCCGCGCTTGCCGCCCAGTGGGATGCCGACACGCTCACCGTACCGGTATCGGCAGATGGCAGCACCGTGACCTTCAGCGAACGGGACATCAAGACCGGCCGCAAACTGTTCAACGATTCCTGCGGCACCTGCCATGCCGGCGGCATCACCAAGACCAACCAGAATGTGGGCCTGGATCCCGAAACGCTGGCCTTGGCCACACCTCCCCGCGACTCGGTCGATGCACTGGTCGACTACATGAAGGATCCCACCTCCTATGACGGCGAATACAGCATTTCCGACGTGCACCCCAGCCTGCGCAGCAGTGACGTTTTCGTGAAGATGCGTGACCTGGATGATGAAGACCTTCGCCTGATCGCCGGTTACATCCTGGTGGCCCCGAAAGTTCAGGGCATTCAGTGGGGCGGCGGCAAGATCTACTTCTGAAGATTGCGAGAAGAGTCTCCGGACTTCAGAGCAACATCATCATCTGCCCCGACCGCAACTGCGATCGGGGCAATTTTTTTGAACCATGCCATCGCCCGAACCATTTCCCAGGAGGAGCAACTATGCCCCCGCTGGTTGTTGCTGTTGCTGTTGCTGTTGCAGTGGAGGAGGCGTTGGCGGTGGGACTGGCGGTTGATGATTGGCCGCATCCCAGGAGGTTGAAAGTTTGCTGTACCACCACTCCTGGAGGGCAGGGGCCAGCCGCTGGGGAAACAGCGTGATCACGGTGCGGGTGGGACGGGATCCCGGCTGCAGCAATTCCACCACATAGGACGGGCAGCGCCTCGCCGCCAGATCGGCCACGAAACGGCGGCCGATCCGCCGCCAACTGGGCTCCTTGCTACGCCAGGCCAGGCGGCAGCAGGGCCATGGCAGCTCTTCGCGATCGAACAGACGGCAGCAGGGGCCGAGGACCCGGAAGCTGTACTGTCCGCCTGGACTGCCGTGCTCAGTGCCGGGATCCAGAAGGACATGAACCTGCTGGGACATCAAAAAGCCACCCCGAAAGGTGGCAGGAGAGAACGGAACGGGAACCCGAGAACTCAGAAGCAAGAGGCCTGGAAACCAGACAGATCACAACTGATCTCGAGCCACTAGCTAGATGTGAACAGCCCTTTGGTGGCAGCAGTGCCGTTGGAGGGCTGCTTGTCCGACATGGAGCGGGAACCTGACGGAGGCCCCGCAGAGAAAGCTCAGTAGAGCTCTTCTTCGGAGTGGGTCTTGATGGTGCAGTCGCTGGTGGGGTAAGCCACACAGGTCAGCACGAAGCCAGCTTCGATCTGGTCGTCGTCGAGGAAGCTCTGATCAGACTGGTCCACGGTGCCGGAGGTCAGCTTGCCTGCGCAGGTGGAGCAGGCGCCGGCGCGGCAGGAGTAGGGGAGATCAACACCCTGCTCTTCGGCTGCATCGAGGATGTACTGGTCGTCAGGAACCTCGATGGTCTTGTTGAGGCCCTCGCTCTCGTTGATGAGGGTGACCTTGTAGGAAGCCATGAATGGGGTTGGAGCTGACAGGAGACATGGTCATCCGCAACGGAACGACCCGGCCTGTAGGACAGCCCATTCATACATCCGCCGCCGCTGATTCCCGGTGATTTGGATTGGGAGGCGTGGGAAGGCCAATCAAAGGCAGGTCACAGATCAGCGTGCCTTATGCAACATCCGGTCGCCGGCGGATGGTGAGCAGCCCCCACTGGCTCTGGCTGGCCGTGAGCTCGGCCTGCCAGCCGGCCCCGGCCAGAGCGTCCTCCAGAGCCGGCACCTGCTCCACCAGCAGGCCGCTGAGCAGGCCCACCCCATCGGCCGCCAGCAGGCGATCGAACGCAGGACAGAGCGCCTCGATCACCGGCGCCAGGATGTTGCAGAGCAGCAGATTGGCCGGCACACCCTCCAGCAACGCCTCAAGGGCTTCCACGGAGCCCTCCGCCACCCGCACCACGCCGCCTGGAGCCAGGGGGAGGCCGTTGAGCGCCGCGTTCTCCGCTGTGGCCCGCACCGCCAGCGGATCGGTGTCGCTGGCAGCCAGAGCGGCAGCTCCGAGCCGCAGGGCACCGAAACCGAGGATGCCGCTGCCGCAGCCGAGGTCGGCGACCCGCCAGCCCGCCAGAGATCCGGCCCCTGGATCCTGCATCGCCAGGCGTTCCATCGCCTCAAGGCAGAGGCGGGTGGTGGGGTGACTGCCGGTGCCGAAGGCACTGCCCGGATCAATCCTGATCACCAGACGCTGCCCAAACTCCGGCGGCACCTCCAGCCAGGCCGGCAGGATCAGCAGCCGCTCCCCGATCGGATCGGCCTGCCAGTGCTGCTTCCAGCTCAGGCTCCAGTCCTCCTCATCCTGGCGGTGCCAATCGAGCGGAGGAAGGACCAGATCAAACGGTTCACCCAGGGCGGCCAGGGCCCGCTCCAGCTCAGCGCGCTGCGGCGCCGGCCAGTCGATCTCCGGCAACCAGGCCACAAGCCGATGCTGCTCAGGCGTGTCGGGATGGGACTGGATCGCCACCCGTCCCACCCCGAGGGTCTGGAGCTTCCAGAGGAGCGATTCCTCCAGTTCGGCTGGAGCATCCATCTCCAGGCGCCACCAGGTGAGAGTCATCGGGTCACGGAACCGCCTTGCACCCGCCAGCCTCCTTCAGCGGCGCCCCCAGGCCCTCAGAGGGTGACCGGATAGGCCTCCTGGACGCCGTTGATCGTGTGAATCGTCGCCAGCAGGCTGGGAGGGATCGGATCGTCGAGGCTGAGCACCATCACGGCATCGCCACGCACGATGCGGCGGCCCACCTGCATCGAGGCGATGTTGACGTTGTGCTCGCCCAGCAGCGATCCCAGCTGGCCAATGATGCCCGGCATGTCCCGGTGGCGGGTGAACAGCATGTGGTGGCTGGGAGCCACGTTCACCGGGAATTCGTCGATGGTGACCACCCGCAGTTCGCCATCGGCGAACACCGCACCGGTCACACAGTGATTGCCACTGGAACTGCGCGACACCAGCTGCAGGGACCCCCCGGCGAAGTCGCGGCTGCCATCGTCCTTCACCTCCAGCACGTGGATGCCACGGGCCTTGGCCTCGAGGCTGGCATTGACGTAGTTGATGCTGTCGCCCAGGGCGGTGGACAGCACCCCCTTGAGCGCCGCCACCACCAGGGGCTGGGCCGGATGGGCCGCAAAGTCGCCCTGCAGCCGCACTTCCAGCTCGCTGATCTGGCCGCCGGCCAGCTGGCTGATCAGCTGACCCAGGGTTTCGGCCAGCTGCAGGTGGGGCTTGAGCTGCTCCATCACCTCAGCATTGAGGCCCGGGATGTTGACGGCGCTGCGGGCCGGCAGGCCCAGCAACACATCACGGATCTGCTCGGCCACGTCGATGGCCACGTTTTCCTGCGCCTCCTCGGTGGACGCCCCCAGGTGGGGCGTGAGGATCAGCCGTTCCTTCACCCCCCGCAACGGGGAATCGGCCACGAGGGGCTCCTTGGCGTACACATCCAGAGCGGCGCCGGCGATCACCCCCTGCTCCACCGCCTCCGCCAGGGCGGCCTCATCGACGATGCCGCCGCGGGCGCAGTTGACCAGTCGGGCCGTGGGTTTCATCGTGCGCAGCAGCTCCGCATTCACCAGGTTTTCGGTATCCGGCGTGCGGGGCAGGTGGAGGGTGATGTAGTCGGCCTCCGCAAACAGCTGGGGCAGGGGCAGCAGCTTCACCTGCATCTGCTGGGCCCGTTCGGCCGACACAAATGGGTCGTAGGCCACCACCTCCATGCCCATCGCCCGCGCCACCCGGGCCACATGGGAACCGATCTTGCCGAGTCCCACCACGCCGAGCGTCTTCTTGTAGAGCTCGTTGCCCACGTACTTCTTGCGGTCCCAGCCGCCGGCCATGGTGCTGGCGTGGGCATGGGGCACATGACGCGAGAGCGACAGCAGCAGGGCCAGGGCCTGTTCGGCCGCCGCGATCGTGTTCCCCTCCGGTGAGTTCACCACCAGCACGCCGCGCTTGGTGGCGGCCGGCACATCGACGTTGTCAACGCCCACGCCGGCCCGACCGATGATCCGCAGCTTGTCGGCTGCCGCGATCACCTCCGCGGTGACCGTGGTGCCCGAACGGATCATCAGGGCGTCGTAGTCGCCGATGACCTGCTGCAGCTCCTCCGGCGACAGGCCCGTGCGCACATCCACCTGAGCCACCTGGGAGAGGATGTCGATCCCCGCCTGATCGATGGGATCGGAAACCAGAACCTTTGTCATCACCCGGCGTGCGAAAGGGAGGCCCGCGGTGGCGAGAAGCGCGATGCCGTGGCCGGCGGTGCAGTGTAGTGAGCAGGGAGAATCAGACCGGTAACGCGTCGCCGCCAGTGGCGGGGAGAGACGGCATGGCGACATGTGTGGTGGTGCTCAACGACCGCAAGCGGCTGCATCAGCTGCGGGATCGGCTGGCGGCCCTGTCAGCGCCTCCGGTGCTGCTGCTGGCGATCGGTGAGGGGGAAGCGGATCTGGCGGGGGTGGAACGGCTGGATCCGGCAACCACCCGGCGCCGGCGTCAGCGGTCGATGGTCCGCTGGCTGCTGCCGTTCGGCTTCTTCGCGGGCTTCACCTTCACCTTCGTGGCGGATCTCGACACCTTCGCCTTCGCCGGTAGCTGGGGCAATCACCTGATCGGCGGCCTGCTGGGTCTGATTTCGGGCTGGATGGGCAGCTTCGCCGCCGCTGCCAGCGTGGCCTCCGACGACGACGACCGGATCCGCACCCTGCGCAACCGGGTGGGCGAGGGCCACTGGCTGCTGCTGGCCGAAACCCGCGGAGCCCAGGAACTCCCCTGGAGCGTGGTGCAACAGGCCAAGCCGATGGCCGTGATTCAGCTGGAGGACAACTCCTGAACCCCTCGACAGCGCGTTCTCACAACTGATCCATCGAACCGCCATGGTGTTGCCCCGCAAGGCCCTGCTCGAGGGCAGCCGTTATCCCGAGGCGCTGAACCCCCTGATCGATGCCGCCGAGCAGGCCCTGCGCACCTGGGAGCCGGTCTGGAGCGCCATCGTGGCCGCACCGGTCCGGGAAGAGGCCGAGCAACGCCTCGGCGAACTGGCCGACCTGGATCTCCAGAGCTGGGGCGGCTTCGCGGGGGCAGAGCGGCGGCGGTTGCTGCTGCAGCGCCGCGAGGCGGTGCAGCCGATCGACACTCTGCCGGCGGGCCTGGCCGGCCTGGAGATCAGCGGCAACTTTCTGTTCGATCCCGCCTCGATCGACGACCTCCAGGCCGGCCTGCAGGCCGCCGGCCTGGAGGACCAGGAGCGCGGCGATCTCTGGTTGCGCGGCGACCGGGGGGGGCAAGCGGTGGTCACTGCGGCCGCAGCCGAACGGCTGCATGAGCAGCAGGGGCTGGTGCGCACGGTGGCGGTGCGTTTCGAGGCCCGACCCCTCAACACCCTGCAGTTGCCGGCCCGACGCCAGCCGCGCCAGATCAGCGTGGTGGAGGCGTCGATGCGGCTTGATGCCGTGGGTTCGGCCGGGTTCGGGGTCTCCCGCAACCGCATGGCCGACGCGATCCGCCAGGGGCTGGTGCGGCTCAACTGGCAACCGGTGAGCAGCCCCAGCAAGGAGCTGGCGCCAGGGGATCGGGTGCAGTGGCACAGCCGCGGTGAGCTGGAGATCCAGGCGGCCAGCCCCACCCAGAGGGGTCGGATCCGGATCGGGCTGCTGCGCCGCTGAGCCCATTGGTGGCTCGCCACGGCGATCGTTCCAGGTGAAGAGCAGCTCTGCGTGAAGACAGCTGCACGGGCGATGCGCATCAAGGGTGTTGCGCGTCAGGGCCCAGTACTGCCGGCTGCTAAGTTGCTGCCGCTGGAGACAAACCGCTCCCCCGGGACCTCACCTTCCGGGCGGCTGCATCTTCCAACACCAAGGGGCGATTAGCTCAGAGGTAGAGCACTACCTTGACACGGTAGGAGTCACTGGTTCGATTCCAGTATCGCCCATTTCTTTCCTTTACCCTTCCAATGACTGCCGCGGCTTGTCCCCTCACCGTGGTGGTCGGTCTGGGTCGATCCGGCAGGGGCGCAGCCATGCTGCTGCATCGCCTCGGCGAGCCCGTACTGGTTCTGGACAGCGGCCAGAGCCCTGACCTTGAGGAGCACGCCAGGCTGTTGAGGGCCGAAGGCATCGCTGTGCGGCTGGGGTGCCCGCTCACCAGCGCCACCTTCGACGACATTCAGGCACCTCTGGGCAAGGTGATCGTGAGCCCGGGCATCCGATGGGACCATCCCGTCCTTGAACAACTGCGCCAGGACGGGGTGAGCATTCAGGGCGAGATGGTTCCGGCCTGGATGGCCACGGCCGCAGTGCCCTGGATCGGCATCACGGGCACCAACGGCAAGACCACCGTCACCCAGCTGGTGCACCATCTGCTCACCCAGGCGGGCCTGGATGCCCCCCAGTGCGGCAACGTGGGGTTCTCCGCAGCGGAAGTGGCCCTGGAGCGCTGCGCCGGCGGCGCCTCGACACCGCCGGACTGGCTGGTGGTGGAACTGAGCAGCTACCAGATCGAAGCGGCACCGCAGCTGGCCCCCCGCATCGGCCTCTGGACCACCCTGACGCCCGATCACCTCGAGCGCCACGGCACGCTGGACAACTACCGCGCCATCAAGCGCAGCCTGCTGGAGCGCAGCCAGCTTCCCATCCTCAACGCCGACGACCCGGATCTGCGGGCTCACGCTCCGAGCTGGGATCGGGGCCACTGGGTCACGGCGGGCCCCCGCCACGAGCTGCCCGCCGACCTCGCGGCCAGCCTCTGGATTGAAGGCGGAATGGTCTGCAATGCCAGCGGGCCCCTGCTGGCGGCCGACAGCCTGGCCATGCCCGGTGCCCATAACCGCCAGAATCTGGTGCTGGCCACCGCCGTGGGCCTGGAGGTCGGGCTGAGCGGCTCCGTGATGGAGGCCGCCTTCCGTACGTTCCCCGGGGTTCCTCACCGGCTGGAGCGGGTGCGGGAGCAGGGCGGTGTGACCTACTACAACGACAGCAAGGCCACCAACTATGACGCCGCCGAAGTCGGCCTGCGGGCCCTGGAGGGGCCGCTGGTGGTGCTTGCCGGCGGCCAGTCCAAGATCGGCGAAGCCGGCGGCTGGATCGCCGAACTGCGGCGTCAGGCCTTCGCGGTGGTGCTCTACGGCGCGGCCCGGCCGGAGTTCCGGCAACTCCTCGAGGCGGCCGGTTACGGCGGTGAACTGCACGAGCAGGAGGGCCTGGAGCAGGCCGTGCCCCTGGCGGCAGAGCTGGCCCGGCGCGGAGGTTGCCGGGCGGTTCTGCTGTCACCGGCCTGCGCCAGCTTCGACCAGTACAGCGATTTCGAAGCCCGCGGTGATCACTTCCGCCGCTGCGTCGAAGCGCTCTGACACCACCGGCTCAGCACCGTCAGCCCCCCCCCCGCACGCCATAAGCGGTCTGCACGCCATGATCCCTTCGCCATCTCCGTCCGCGCCCTGAATCGCGGCAGCCGCCCGCCATGGCCCACTGGTTGATGAAGAGCGAACCCGACGTTTACGGGATCGACCATCTGGCACGGGAGGGGAGCACCCTCTGGGACGGGATCCGCAACTACCAGGCCCGCAACTTCATGCGCAGCATGGAGGTGGGCGATCGAGCCTTCTTCTATCACTCCAATGCCAGACCGCCGGGCATCGTGGGCCTGATGGAGGTGATCGAAACCGGCCTCACCGATCCGAGTCAGTTTGATCCAGCCTCCAAATACTTCGATCCGAACAGCAGCCGCGAGGCTCCTCGCTGGGACTGCGTCCGGCTCGGGTACCTCTGCACCTATCCCCGCCTGCTGAGCCTGGAGGCGTTGCGCGACGAGTTCAGCACGGAAGAGCTGGGGGTGGTGAAGCGAGGCAACCGGCTCTCGATCCTGCCGGTGCCGGAGGCCTCAGCCACTCGCCTGCTGGCGCTGCTGGAAGGCTGAGGGCTGGAGCCTGACCGGCGCTGACTGCTTGCAGTGAGCAACGACGCTGCAGGCAGTCAGTGATCAGAGGCAGCGAATTCAGAGGCGTCGAATCGGAGCTGCGCGGCGCACCGGCTCGTTCGCCAGCAGGGGCTTGCTGAAGCTGTTCTGCCCCGGAAACAGGTTGGCCAGGTAGCAGCGGGTCACTTCCCGGCTCTGCACGCCGTTCTGCACCAGAAAACCGGCCAGGGCGGCCTGAAACAGCCGGTACTGGTCCCAGTTGGGATGGCACTCAATGAAGCCACGCATGGCCGAGAGCAGGGCCTCGGGCACCTCGGCCCGCAGGCTCACCGTGCCACTGGCCTCCTGCTCCATCTGCAGCCCCACCCCTGCTCCTGACTCCACGGCATACCGCATGCGATTGCTCCCCCTGACACGGACACCAGTTCCCCACATCCCAGGGTCCCCGTCAAATGGCTGCAGCGGGATGGCCAGGCAGGAATCCCAACCTGAGACAGCTTGCGGGACAAGGGATGTCGCATCCGTTGCGCGGAAGCACCGCTGGACCGAGCCCCGCCGGCCAAAGCGTCAAGGGACAAACGGAGGCGGGCGGGTTTTCCCCAGGGCGGGGCGGCCAGCATCGCTTCGGGATCCAGGCTTGTGGAAAACCCCGGGAAAGGGGTGGTCAGTCTGCGGAATCAACCGGCTGAACCGGACGCATCAGCAGTGCTGATCAGCAGGGAAACCGCCACCGGTCTTAAGTGCTGAGCCGCGCTGCTGGGGGAGGCGATGACGGCAGCCGCGCCCTTCAGACCAGCCCCTGCAGGGGGGCCTCCAGCGGAACCAGGGCAGCGGCGAAAGCGGCGGCGGCGGCAGCGGACCAGGCTCCTTCCAGACCACGCTGGCCATCGTCAGGGCTCAGCACGAAGCGCAGACTCCACGCGGTCCGGTCTCCCTCCAGGGCCATCCACAGCGGGCCGCGCTCCCACTCCAGCTCAATCGCCTCCTCATCCAGCAACTGATCCGTGAGGGCGCCGTGCTGGGCCGTGAGGGTGGCGATGCCCTGCAGCAGGGCCAGGGCCTCTGGAGCCCTCAGCTCGGCAGCCCAATCGGTGGAACCCACCAGCAGCACAAAGGGGTGGCGGGCTGGATCCAGGACCAGCCGCCACCCCTGCGCATCCTCGACCCGCATGGCCGCAATCAGCCAGGCAACAGATCGGGCTGGTCCTGTTCGTCGCTCAGCTCAATGATGGCGCGTTGCACGGGCTTCACCATCGACTCATCGAGGAGGCCGTCAAAATCGTCGAAGCGACGCTGCTTGGCCCGGAAGGCGATTCGGACGGTGGTGAGGTAGCGGTTACTGGAGTGGCGGATCAGACTTTCCCCCCTCTGGGCCAGTTCCTTGGCGTTGAGTTCCACACCGAGCTGCATGTCAATTCCACTCCTGATCAGCCGAATCTAAGCGAGCGTCTCGCCGCGCCATCCTGGCCGCATGACCGGCACCCTTGCGATCGACCTGGGCAGCAGCACCACCGTGGTGGCCTGGCAGCCCGATCACGGCCCGCCAACGCTTCTCGAGCTCGCTCCCTACGCCTGCGGTGATCCCGTCGTGGTGCCGAGCCTGCTCTGGCTCGCGGCCGCCGACAGTCCCCGTCCCCTGATCGGCCGCCAGGTGCTGGAGGCGGGCCTGGCCGCCGATTCCAGCCCCAGCCTCTGCCACGACTTCAAGCGCCTGATCGGCTCCGGCGACACTGTGCCATCCCAGGAGAACGCAGCAATGCTGCTCAGCCCGGAGCAGGCGGGTGAGCGCCTGCTGCAGGCCCTCTGGGCAGCCCTGCCGGCCGGGATCGAGCCACGCCGGCTGGTGCTCACCGCCCCGATCGAGAGCTACCGCGGCTACCGGCGCTGGCTGCAGGAGATCAGCACCAACCTGGCGGTGGAGGAGGTGGCCCTGGTGGACGAGCCCACGGCTGCGGCGATCGGCTGTGGCCTGAGCCCCGGCAGCCGCGTGCTGGTGGTGGACCTCGGCGGCGGCACCATCGATCTCTCGCTGGTGGCGCTGGAGGGGGGGGAAGGGCGAGCCGCACCGATCGCCCAGCTGCTGCGCTTTGCGGGCCGCAGCCTCGAGGATGGGCGTCAGGCCCTGCGCTGCGCCCGGGTGATCGGCAAGGCGGGACTGGCCCTGGGGGGCCGGGACATCGATCGCTGGATCGCCGATCTGCTCCATCCCGGCGGCGCCAGCGACAGCAGCCTGCTGGCAGTGGCCGAGCGCCTCAAATGCCGGCTCAGCGAAGCCGAGGAGGCCCTCGAGATCTGGTGTCCTCCGCAGGCCCCCCCCCAGCCCCTGCGCCTGAGCCGGCAACAGCTTGATCAGCTGCTCGAGGAGCGGGGCCTGCTGCTGCAACTGGACGACCTGCTCGAGCAGGTGCTGGCGGCGGCCCGGCGGGAGGGCGGCGGCGGCGACAGCCTCCAGGGGGGCCTTGGGAACGGCATTGCCGCCGTGCTGCCGGTGGGCGGCAGCAGCCGCATACCCCGAATACGCCGCTGGCTGCAAGAGCATTGCGGCGCCATTCCCCTGCGCGATGAACGCCCCGTGGAAGCGGTGGTGCTGGGGGCCCTCGCCCTCACGCCGGGGGTGCAGATCCGCGATGTTCTCGCCCAGGGTGTGAGCCTGCGCTGCTGGGACCGACGCAGCAATCGACATCACTGGCATCCACTGTTCGTGACGGGCCAGGCCTGGCCCACCAGCGAGCCCCTGGAGCTGGTGCTGGCCTGCAGCCGTGACGGGCAGTCCTGCCTGGAGCTGGTGCTGGGGGAACCCCAGCCGCAGCAACGTTCCGAGGTGATCTTCCGAGACGGCCTGCCGGTGCTGCGGCCCCGGCAGGCCGGGGCCGCGACCGTTCGCCCCTGGCCCCAGCAACCCAGCCCCCTGTCGCTCGATCCCCCCGGCCAGCGGGGCGAAGACCGTCTGCGGCTGCGCCTGTGGATCGATGCGGCGGGTCAACTGCAGCTCGAGGGAACGGATCTTCGCAGCCAGGCGCCAGTGGAGCCGCGCAGCCTCGGAATCGTGCGCTGAGGGAGGCCCAACCCAGGTGGACGACATCGGGGCTGCCCCCTCCAGGCGTTGAGGCGGCCCTCAGGTCCATAGAAAGGTTCCAGTTCTTGGTCTGTACTTGGCCATCCGCCGCCACCGGCTGCCGCGTGTCTGGCTGGCGATCACCCTCGGGCTGGTGGCCACCGCCGTGGGGGTGGCCCGTTGGTGGGAAGGCGAGCTGCCAAAACGGCTGGCAGATGCCTCCCAGCGCGGCGACCTCGATGCCTGCCTGCGGTACAGCGAGCAGCTCTCAGCCCTGCAGTGGATGGCCGGCCGGGCCCCCCTGGAGCAGGGCCAGTGCCGTCGGCTCAAGGCTCGCCAGCTCTGGGAGCAGGACAACTGGTCCGAGGCCCTGGCCCTGCAGCTGCAGCTCGTCAACTCCGCCGCTGGCGGCCCCGCCGATCGCAAGGAGCTGCAGACCTGGCAGGAGGAGCTCCGCCGCCGCGCCCTCACCCTGTTCCGGGATGGCGATCTGGAAGGAGCCCTGACGGTGCTGGCCGCCATGGGCGAAGAACGTCGCGAGAACGGCACCGCCCTGGGGGACAGCCTGCGCGAGCAATGGAACCGCAACCGTCTGCAGCTGGAACGGGCACGCCAGCTGGCCGAACGGCAGCGCTGGTGGGAGGCCCTCGATGCCCTCAACCGCATCGACCATCCCTGGTGGAAGCAGGAAAGCAAGGCCGTTCGCGAGGAGGTCGACGCGGGTGTGAAAAACCTGGCTGGTGCCGACAAGGAGCACGACAGCCACGGAGATCTCCCCCACACGGTGCCCACCGACAAGCTCGATGCCCTGGTGCAGAAGCGGATCGCCGCCGGGGTGGATGAGTGGAATGCCTTCGAGCAGGCCTGCCAGGAACTGGGGGGCCAGATTGTCGAAGCGGGTCCGGAATCCGCCTGTCAGCGCTGAATCACTGCCGCATCTGCAGGGCATCCCACCAGGGCTGCATGACAGGATGGGCGGCCGAAGTTGTTCTCCCGATGGGCCGTAAGGCCCAGAGCCCATGCAGCCAGGCGATCCGGTCAGCGTCAGCAGCAGCGTGGTGGTGTTCCACCATCCCCAGCACCGGGGGCAAGCCTTCGATCTGAAGGGACAGCAGGGGGAAGTGGTCAGCGTGCTGAACGACTGGAAAGGCCGGCCGATCAGCCCGACCCTGCCGGTGATCGTGGCCTTCGGCAAGTTCCGCGCCCACTTCCGCAGCGACGAACTCTCGCCGGCCTGAGGTCTCTGCCTTCAGGCGTCAGGCGTCAGGCGCCAGCAGGTAAACCCCCTCGTGACCATCGATCGCACGGAGGCAGAGCTGGATGCTTTCCAATCGGCGGGTCGGCACCAGCCGGCCGCAGAAATCCGGTTGAATCGGCAGTTCCCGGTGGCCCCGATCCACCATGACCAGCAGGCTCACCCGCCGCGGTCGGCCCCAGGCCTGCAGGGCTTCCAGGGCCGCGCGCACGGTGCGGCCGGTGAAGATCACATCGTCCACCAGCACCACATCTCGATCCTCCAGGCCACCGGCGGGCAGCTGGGTGGCTTCCACCAGTCGCGTGCCGACCCGATCGAGATCATCGCGGTGAAACGTGGGATCGAGGCTGCCCTGATCGATCGGATGGCCGCAGCGCTGCTCAAGCCGTTCCGCCAGGACACGGGCCAGGGCCACGCCACGGGTGGGAATGCCGAGCAGAAGCAGGGCCCGGCTGTCATCGGTGCGCTCCAGCACCTGGGAGGCGAGACGATCGATCGTGCGGCCCAGGTCCTGGGAGGAGAGCAGTTCCCGGCGGCCGCCGGCCTGATCAGCCTGGGTCGCGGCGATGGCCTCTGCAGGCAGGGGTTCCATGCTCAGACGTCTGATGGCTCACGCTAAGGCAGGGGGTGTCGCCAAAGCCTGACGAAGCCGATCGCCAGTTGATGCGTGCTCGCAGAAGCGGAGTAGGTTGGTGTTGGTCAGAGATGTGTCGACGATTGCGGATGTTCGGGTGAAAACAGTTGATTCCCCTCAGAACTCCTCACCTCCCGCTTCTCAGCGTTCCGGAGGACACGACGCCATCGCCACCCTGCCTGGTCGAGGTTCTATCGCTCCCGTTGTCTTAGCCATTCTGGATGGATGGGGCTATCGGCACGAGACTGATCACAACGCGATCCGAGCCGCCTCCACCCCGGTGATGGATGCCCTTTGGCATGCCTATCCCCACACGTTGATTGAAGCCAGCGGCGGCGCCGTCGGTCTGCCCGACGGGCAGATGGGGAATTCCGAGGTGGGCCACCTCACCATTGGTTGCGGTCGGATCATCCGCCAGGAACTGGTGCGGATCGGCCAGGCCGTGCGAGACGGATCGATTGCCACCAATGCCTCCCTCAATGCCCTGGGCGACCGCCTCCTGGCCAGCGGCGGCACCCTCCATCTGATCGGCCTCTGTTCAGACGGCGGAGTCCATAGCCATGTCGACCACATTGCCGGCCTGCTGCGCTGGGCGTCGCAACGCGGACTCCAGGACGTCTGCCTGCACGTGATCACCGACGGTCGCGACACGGCCCCGACCAGCGCCATCACCTTCCTGCAGCGCATTGAGGCTCAGATCGCCGAAGCCGGAGTCGGCCGGATCGCCACCATCTGCGGCCGTTACTGGGCCATGGATCGCGACAACCGCTGGGAGCGCACCGAAAAGGCCTACCGGCTGCTCACCGAAACAGAGTCTTCTTGCGGACTGACGCCTGAAGAGGTGGTGGAGGCTTGCTACGCCGAAGACATCACCGACGAGTTCATCGAACCCACCCGAATCAGTTCAGGACTGGTCAAGGCCGGCGACGGTCTGGTCTGTTTCAACTTCCGCCCCGACCGCGCCCGCCAGCTGATCCGCGCCCTAGTGCTGCCCGAATTCGACAACTTCCCGCGCCAGCGGATTGAACCGCTGGATGTGGTCACCTTCACCCAATACGAACAGGGCCTTCCTGTGGCCGTGGCCTTTCCGCCTGAATCACTCGAAGGCCTTCTGGGTCAAGTGATTTCAGAGGCTGGCCTACGGCAGTTCCGCACCGCAGAAACGGAAAAATATCCCCATGTCACCTACTTCATGAATGGTGGCATCGAGAAGGCCTTCCCGGGAGAAGACCGTCACCTTGTGCCTTCGCCACGGGTCCCCACCTACGACCAAGCACCCACCATGTCAGCAGAGCAACTGACTGACAGCTGCATCGCGGCAATCAACAAGGGCATCTATTCCTTTGTCGTGATCAACTACGCCAACCCCGACATGGTCGGGCATACAGGCCGAATGGAAGCCACCACCGAGGCCATCTCCATGGTCGACACCTGCGTGGGGCGCCTGATGGAAGCCACCAACCGCATGGGTGGGACCCTGCTGGTCACCGCCGATCACGGCAACGCTGAACTGATGGAAGGTCCGGATGGTCGTCCCTGGACAGCCCACACCACCAATCCCGTGCCCGTGATCCTCGTGGAAGGGGAAGAGCGCAAACTGCCTGGCCACGGTACTGATATCCACCTGCGTGAAGGCGGTGGGCTGGCGGACATCGCCCCCACCCTGCTGGACATTCTTGAGCTGTCCAAACCCGCCAGCATGACGGGCACATCCCTGATCATGCCCGTTGAGACTGCTGCCACGTCCCAGCGCATTCCCCAGGCGATCGGCGTCTGAGCAGGTCCTAATCTGGGTTGATGATCACTTCAACGATTTCCTGGATCTGGATCGGCAGTGGTGTGCTGCTGATCATCAGCGTGTTGTTGCACAGCCCCAAGGGCGATGGCATGGGCGGACTGGCCTCCAGCGGCGGGTCCATGTTCACCAGCGCCCGCAGCGCCGAAGCCACGCTGAACCGCATCACCTGGACTCTTCTCGCCCTTTTTCTCGGCCTGGCCGTCCTCCTGAGCGCCGGATGGCTGGGCTGATGAGCCGCCGCGGGCTGCTGGCCTCCTTCGGCGTCAGCCTCACCGCCCTTGTGGGGGCGCGTCCAGCCTTGGCGGCCTCGAAAGCCGGTGATCCTGCCTGGCAACTGAGCGAAGCCGCATGGAAAAAGCGGCTCAGTCCCGCGGCCTACGAGGTGTTGCGGCGGGAAGGAACCGAGCGCCCCTTCAGCAGTCCACTCAACAATGAAAAGCGCAAGGGCACGTTCCTCTGTGCCGGCTGCCGGCTACCCCTGTTCAGCTCCTCCACCAAGTACGACAGTGGCACAGGTTGGCCCAGCTTCTGGGAACCGCTGCCGAACGGAATCGCCACCAAGATCGATTTCAAGCTGATCATCCCCCGCACCGAGTACCACTGCAGGCGCTGCGGTGGGCATCAGGGTCATGTGTTTGATGATGGCCCCCGGCCCACGGGCAAGCGGTATTGCAATAACGGCGTCGCCTTGGTCTTTCAGCCAGCCTGAACCGCTGAATCGATCTAGCGTGATCGGGTTGACCGTCCTGGGCCCATGATCCGCCTGTTCACAGCTGCGCTGCTGGCCACCCTGGTGGGAGCCGGCTCCGCCATGGCCTGTGAGAAGCACCCCCGTGGTCATCAGGGCAGTTCCGACACCACCACCGAAGCGATGCGGCAGTAGGGGAGCAACCCTGAAGCGTGAGAGGGGTCCCATGCTGAAGCGTGATCGATGGCCATCGAACTGCTGATCGCACTGGTGTTGCCGGTGGTGCTGCTGGTCACCGCCACGCTCCTGCTGGAATCCCACCCCGGCAATCTGCCCCGTCCGCTGGGCTGGCTCAGACGACGGCAGTCGCTGATCTGGAACAGCGGCATCGGCCTGATTCTTGGTCTCAGTGCGCTGCGCTATCTGCTCACCCGCTGAGAACACAGCCTCTGAATAGAGCAACCACTCCACAGAGCAGACAGCGACCTGCCACAAAAAAGCCCCCGCCGAAGCGGGGGCAGAAACCGGCCAGCCAACCAGGCGGGCCGGAAACCAGAAGGCGATCAATAATCGAAGTCGCCGCCCATGCCACCGCCACCAGCGGGAGCTGCTTCCTTCTTCTCGGGCAGATCAGCCACGATGCACTCGGTGGTGAGCACCATGCCGGCGATCGAAGCGGCATTCTGCAGACCGGAGCGGGTCACCTTGGCGGGATCGACGATGCCGGCAGCCAGCATGTCGACATATTCGCCACTGGCTGCGTTGTAGCCCTCGTTGAAGGGCATGCCCTTGACATGCTCAGCCACGACAGCGCCGTTGACGCCGGCGTTTTCAGCGATGCGCTTGAGAGGCGCGGTGAGGGCGGAAGCCACGATCGTGGCCCCGATCAGCTCCTCGCCGGAGAGGTTGGCGGCCGCCCACTCCTCGAGGGCCGGGGCCAGGTGGGCCAGGGTGGTGCCACCACCAGGAACGATGCCTTCCTCAACAGCCGCCTTGGTGGCGTTGATGGCGTCTTCGAGGCGCAGCTTCTTGTCCTTCATCTCGGTCTCGGTGGCGGCACCCACCTTGACCACGGCCACACCGCCGCTCAGCTTGGCCAGACGCTCCTGCAGCTTCTCCTTGTCGTAGGAGGAGTCGGTTTCGTCCATCTGCTTGCGGATCTGCTCGCAGCGGGCCTTCACGGCCACCTCGTTGCCTTCGGCCACGATGGTGGTGGTGTCCTTGTTGATGGTGATGCGGCGGGCGGTGCCCAGCATCTCCAGCTTGGTGTTCTCCAGCTTGAGGCCGGCGTCCTCGGTGATCAGCTGACCGTTGGTGAGGACGGCGATGTCCTCGAGCATGGCCTTACGGCGATCACCGAAGCCAGGAGCCTTCACAGCGGCCACGTTCAGCACGCCACGGAGACGGTTCACCACCAGAGTGGCGAGGGCTTCCTTCTCGATGTCCTCGGCGATGATCAGCAGGGGCTTGCCGGTGCGGGCGATCTGCTCGAGCACGGGCACCAGGTCCTGCACCAGGCCGATCTTCTTGTCGGTGAGCAGGATGTAGGGCTCCTCGAGCACCGCTTCCATCCGCTCGGTGTCGGTGGCGAAGTAGGGCGAGATGTAGCCCTTGTCGAAGCGCATGCCCTCGGTGACCTCCAGCTCGGTGGTCATCGATTTCCCTTCTTCGAGGGAGATCACGCCTTCCTTGCCGACCTTGTCCATCGCGTCAGCGATCATCTGGCCCACCTCTTCGTCGTTGCCGGCGGAGATGGTGCCCACCTGGGCGATGGCGTTGGAATCGGAGATCGGCTTGGCGTGCTCCTCGATCTTCTTGACGAGGAAGTCAGAAGCCTTGTCGATGCCCTTCTTCAGGGTGATGGCGTTGGCGCCGGCGGCCACATTGCGCAGACCCGCCTTGACCATGGCGTGGGCCAGGACGGTGGCGGTGGTGGTGCCGTCACCGGCAGCGTCGTTGGTCTTGGAGGCGGCCTGACGGATCAGGGCGACACCGGTGTTCTCGATGTGGTCTTCGAGCTCGATCTCCTTGGCGATGGTGACGCCATCGTTGATGATCTGAGGAGCGCCGAATTTCTTCTCGAGCACCACATTGCGGCCCTTGGGACCCAGGGTGACGGCGACGGCCTCAGCCAGGATATCGATGCCTTTTTCGAGGGCCCTGCGGGCGTTCTCGTTATAGATGATGCGCTTGGCCATGGAAGGCGTTGTCCTTGCGGGTGTGGAAAATGCGGGAACTGGTACCGTTCAGTTGACGATGGCCAGAATGTCCTTCTCGGAGAGCAGCACGAACTCGTCGCTGCCCAGCTTGATATCGGTGCCGGCGTACTTGCTGTAGAGGACCTGGTCACCCACGCTCACCTCGGGAGTCTGGCGGGTGCCGTCATCGTTGCGCTTGCCGGGGCCGACCTGGACCACCTCACCCACCTGGGGCTTTTCCTTGGCGGTATCGGGAAGCAGGATGCCTCCGGCAGTCTTTTCCTCCGACTCGGAGACCTTGATGAAGATGCGATCTCCGAGCGGTTTGACCGTGGAGACGCTGAGGGAAACAGCAGCCATGAATTGATGCGATAGCAACGGCATGGCGCCTGAGACGCCACTGAACAACGGGAGAGTTGGCACTCGGCCCCGTTGACTGCCAACGTATGCGAGCCAGTGGGCAACAAGCCAGCCCCAGGCCTGTGCGGTTGACCGAACTCCCAGGGTCGGGTGAGCTGCGGTGGTAAGGTTGCGCCGCTCAAGACGGGCTGATGCCCCGCTGCGCGAAACCGCGATTTTTCCTTACTTATGGCTGCTGCTGCTCCCGCCGCCTCCGGCACCAAAGGCATTGTCCGGCAGGTGATCGGTCCCGTGCTTGATGTGGAGTTCCCGGCCGGCAAGCTGCCCAGGATCTTCAATGCTCTGCGCATTGAGGCAACCAACTCCGCTGGTCAGCAGGTCGCCCTCACCGCCGAAGTGCAGCAGCTGCTGGGTGACCACCGCGTGCGTGCCGTGGCCATGAGCAGCACCGATGGCCTGGTGCGCGGCATGGAAGCGCTCGACACCGGTGCCCCGATCTCCGTGCCCGTGGGCGAAGCCACCCTGGGCCGCATCTTCAACGTGCTGGGTGAGCCCGTCGACGAGCAGGGCCCGGTCAGCACCACCATGACCGCGCCGATCCACCGGGAAGCTCCCAAGCTCACCGAGCTGGAGACCAAGCCCAAGGTGTTCGAAACCGGCATCAAGGTGATTGACCTCCTGGCGCCCTATCGCCAAGGCGGCAAGGTGGGCCTGTTCGGCGGCGCCGGCGTGGGCAAGACCGTGCTGATCCAGGAGCTGATCAACAACATCGCCAAGGAGCACGGTGGTGTGTCCGTGTTCGGCGGCGTGGGTGAGCGCACCCGCGAAGGCAACGACCTCTACGAGGAATTCAAGGAGTCGGGCGTGATCAACGCCGACGACCTCTCCAAGTCGAAGGTGGCCCTCTGCTACGGCCAGATGAACGAGCCCCCGGGCGCCCGTATGCGGGTGGGCCTGTCGGCTCTCACCATGGCCGAGCACTTCCGCGATGTGAACAAGCAGGACGTGCTGCTGTTCGTCGACAACATCTTCCGCTTCGTGCAGGCCGGCTCCGAGGTGAGCGCCCTGCTGGGCCGGATGCCTTCGGCTGTGGGTTACCAGCCCACCCTCGGCACCGACGTGGGTGAGCTGCAGGAGCGCATCACCTCCACGCTGGAAGGATCGATCACCTCGATCCAGGCTGTCTACGTGCCGGCGGATGACCTCACCGATCCCGCCCCTGCCACCACCTTTGCCCACCTGGATGCCACCACCGTGCTGAGCCGCGGCCTGGCCTCGAAGGGCATCTACCCCGCCGTGGATCCGCTCGATTCCACCAGCACCATGCTCCAGCCTGCCGTGGTGGGAGATGAGCACTACCGCACCGCCCGCGCCGTGCAGAGCACCCTGCAGCGCTACAAGGAACTGCAGGACATCATCGCGATCCTGGGTCTCGATGAACTTTCGGAAGACGATCGCCGCACGGTGGACCGGGCCCGCAAGATCGAGAAGTTCCTCTCCCAGCCCTTCTTCGTGGCGGAAGTGTTCACCGGCATGCCCGGCAAATACGTGAAGCTCGAAGAAACCATCAAGGGCTTCAACATGATTCTGGCTGGCGAACTCGACGATCTCCCCGAAGCCGCCTTCTATCTGGTGGGCAACATCGACGAGGTCAAAGCCAAGGCCGCCAAGATCTCCGCCGAAGCCAAGGGCTGAGCGCGTCCATCCACCGCTCGTTTCCCTGAGGTCCCCGATCCATGAGTCTCACTCTCCGCGTTCTGGCACCAGACCAGAGCGTTTTCGACGGCAGCGCCGACGAGGTGATCCTGCCCAGCACCACCGGTCAGGTGGGTATCCTTCCCGGGCATGTCACCATGCTGGCGGCCCTGGATACCGGCGTGATGCGTCTGCGTGACGCCAATGGCTGGAGCACCATCGCCCTGATGGGTGGCTTCGCCGAGGTGGAAGCCGATGAAGTCACGGTGCTGGTCAACGCCGCCGAACTCGGCAGCAGCATCAACACCGCCGCCGCCGAAACGGCCTTCGAGGCCGCTCAGCAGGCTGCCGCGGTGTTCGAAGGCCAGCAGCCCAGCCCCGAAAAGCTGAAGGCTCAACAGAGCCTGGCCCGGGCCAGGGCGCGGCTGCAGGCCAGCAAAGCCAGCTGAAAACCCAAGGCTGGTTTGGCCCTCCCCATCACCCTCCTAAGCTCGCCCCGCAGGGTTCGAGGGCATGGGGAAGGGTGAAGAGCTGGGCCAGCAGCTGAGGGCATGGAATGAGGCTGGACTGCTCGACCTCGAGCACCCCACAGCTCTGGCCAACCGCCTGATCGATGGACTGGGCGCGGAGGAATGGCTCAAAGGGCCGATCCGCGATCTGGCCTCCCAGCCGCTGCTCCGCCAGGTGCTTCGCCAACGGGATGGGGGCACCCGGCACTCGGCCCTGCAGAGCCTGGTCCATCAGCTCGAATCGACCTACGCCCCCAAGGTTCTCGTTGAGCTGCTGGCGCTCCTTCAGGCTGCCACCGGTCAATCCATCAGCCTGTCAGCGCTCGCTGAGTCCATCCCCGATCGGGCCTTGATCACTGGACCGTCCAGTGATGGACCGTGCCTTGTCAATGCTTCCGGCCCCGCTCCTGCTGCTGTGGAGATTGCAGCAGGAGCGGCAGGTCTCGCTCACCAGCTTCATCTCCTGGGTCCTGGAGTCGCCCTGGCGGCCACCGCCGCCCTGGTGTGGCGCTGGTCGGCCGGGGAGTTACAGCGCTGGGTGTTTGAACCCTGGGGCTGGAGCGGCGGAGTGGTGCTGGTGGTGCTGCTGGCACTGCTTCAGGCCCTGGCCCTCGGTCCCCTCAAGGTGGTCCGGCGTCAGTGGCCCCTGGAACAGGCCGATGCCACCGATCCCCACCAGGCGTGGCGCTGGATCTGCGCCCCCTGGATTCACCATGCCAATGGGGAGGCGCTGCTCAACCTGGTGCTGCTGCTGATCCTGCTGGGGCCATCCCCTTTGCCCCTGCCGGAGGTGGTGCTGCGCTACTGCCTCACCAGCCTGGCCACCGCAGCCCTGGCCCTGCTGCTGGCGCAACGCCGCACCAGCGAAGGGCGCTGGGATGGAGCTTCGGGGGCCGTCAGCGCTCTGATCGGCCTGGGCAGTGGCGCCAGCCTGTTGCACTGGCGATCGCTGAGCTATCCCTTCGGCCCCCTGGCGATTCCCGCCTGGGTGCTGCTGGTGGTGTACGGAACCCTGCAACTCAGCTGGCTGCTGCCCCGGCGCAGCCCCCAGGACAGCAGCCGTCCGATCGACCGCCTGCTCAGCAGCCAGTGGTGGTGGGGACTGCAGCTCGGCCTCGCCTGGGCGCTGATCAGCCGGCTTGGCCAGTGGCTGCAGGTGCTGCAGCAGACCCGCCCAGCCGGCTGACGTCAGCAGCAGCAGCCATGTAGCGCCCCCACAACTCCGCCACCAGGGCCCCACTGGCGGCTTCGGCGGGTTTGTTGTCGTCGTTGCCCATCCAGATGGCGGTGAGAATTTTCAGCGACGGTGAATAGCCGACAAACAGCACATCAACGCCGTTGTTGGTGGTGCCGGTCTTGCCGCGGGCATCGGCCACCAGAGCGGCCGCCTTGCCGGTGCCGCGCTGCACCACCGCGGCCAGCAGGGCATCCATCTGTTGCGCATGCTCCGGCGGGATCAACTGACGGGATGTCTCCCCCACCGGCACCGTCACCCCCCGCTCCGGGCAGGTGGCAAGGCTGTAGATCGACTGGCAGATGCCCAGGTCATAGATGCGGCTGACGCCGTGCATCGGCACCGATTGGCCACCATTCGCCACCACCGCATAGGCCCGGGCCAGCTCATAGAGCAGGGTTTCACGTCCGCCCAGGATGGTGTTGAAGTCGAGGTCGAGGGGGGTGCTGATCCCCAGCCGGCGGGCCTGGTCCACCACCTGGCGCAGGCCGGCCCGCTGGGCCAGGCGCAGGGCCACCACATTCTCGGAAGCGGCGAAGCCATCGGCCACGCTGGTGGTGCCATCGGCTGAGCCTGCCCCGTGGCGGCAGCCGGCCACATAGGACAGCGGCGCGCAGGAGATGCGGTCGTCCGGGCTGACCCCACGGGCCAGGGCCGCCAGAAAGGTGAACAGCTTGAAGGCCGAGCCGGGCTGGCGCAACGCCTGAACCCGATCAAAGCTGGAGCGGCTGTAATCGCCGCCGCCCACGTAGGCGAGGATGTCACCACTCTCGAAATTCAGGGAAATCAGTGCTCCCTGGGTGAGGCCTGCCCGGGCCGCCGGACCCTCCAGGAAGCGCTGCAACTGTTGCTGCGCCAGGGCCTGCAGCCTGGGATCAATCGTGCTCACCACGCTGTAGTTGCCGCCACTCTCCTGTTCGGAGAGGTTGAGACCGAAGCGGGTGCCCTCCAGCTCACCTAGCACGTAATCGCTGAAGAATGGATAGCTGGTGAAGGTGGACGCGCGGCAGGCGGAGGGATCAATGTTGAGTGGACGGCGCTCGGCATCGATCAGCCCCTGATCGGAGAGAAAGCCCTGCTCGTGCATCAGTTTCAGCACGAGGTTGCGCCGCTCCCGACCGGCGGTGGGGTCGTCGCGGTTGCAGGGGCTGTAGCCATTGGGGCTAGGCAGCAGACCCACCAGAAACGCGGCCTGGCCCACATCCAGATCGCGGGCCGACTGACGGAAATACAGCTGAGAAGCCTGCTCGAACCCATCGGTGCCCAGGCCGAGATGGGCCCGGTCCAGATACATCTTCAGGATCCGGTTCTTGCTGTAGCCCACCTCCAGCTGCAGCGCCACCCATAATTCCCGCAGCTTGCGGGCCAGGCTCACCTCCGTGCCCACGGAGGGGTAGTAGAGACGCGCCACCTGCTGGGTGAGGCCGCTGCCACCACCGCTGCCGAGCAGGACGGAGCGCAGGGTGCCGAACAGGTCGAGGCCACTGTTCCAGCCGAACCGCGATTCCTCCGAGGCCACAAGGGCCTGGCGCAGATGCAGGGGATAGTCCTGCAGGGAGGGCAGGGCCGTGGCCGAGCCCTCACGGGCATCGACCTGCTCACCGCTGGCCGCAAAGATCTTCACCGGTCCGGCAATGGCGCGGATCCGGGAGCCGCCCCCCACCGAGGCCGCAGCCAGCAGCCCGCCCACCAGCAGCCCCGAGCCCAGCAAGGCCGCCAGGCCAGCCAGGTGGACCACCTGCTCGAGGGCACTGCGGGGATGGCGATACAGCAGCCGCGGCGCTTCCCCCTTCAGCGGCGATCCCAGCTGCACCACATCACCGTGGCGCAGGCGGATGGCACGGATGCGGCGGTCGCGGTGGAACAGGCCGTTGGCGGAGTTGAAGTCTTCGAGGCAGAAGTCGCGATCGCCCAGCCGCTTCTGCTCGAGGATGGCGTGTACCCGGCTGAGGCTGGGATCGGCGACCGGCAGCTCGCAGGCCGGATCGCGACCGATGCGCAGCCGCTGGCCTGGCTTGAGGGAACGGGCCAGCACCAACCGATCGCCTTGCCACAGTTCGGCGCGGGCCTGTCGGGCCACCAGGTGTCGCCAGGCGGAGCCGAGGGCCCCGGGGCGCTGGGCCAATGGGCCGCGGCTGCAGGCAATCCAGAGGGCCCGCCAGCGACGGCGGCGGCTGTCTGCTGCGGCGGTGCGGCCAACGACTTGGGCGCCGGGGTCGGACGACGGCACGGGCAGGGCAGTCCACGGCGACGGCCCCATAGGCTACGGACAGCGATGGCGGGAAAGGGGTGGAGCGCCAGCGGGATCCCTGGGAGGCCTTCCGGCTGTGGCTGGCCCTCACGATCGGGCTCTATGCCCTGCGCGCCAGCTTTGCGGCGACCTGGCTCGGGGCGATCCCCGGCTGGGTGCTGCTGACCCTGGTGCTCCTGGCCCTGGCGCTGGCCAGCAAGGCCCTGTTGTTCCCGGGCCGCGTCGTGCCCTACCGCGAGGGGGACGGGGGCTGGTGGGCAGACCTGCGCGAAGACTGGCAGCTCTGGTGGCAGCGCCGCCGCGGCCCATGACCAACCCAGCCCCCGCACCACCCCACGCTCGGCTGGTGCAGCAGAACGATCCGGGCAGCAGCGTGCCACTCGATTCCGGCCGGCCCCTGAGCATCGGCCGTGACCCGGCCAATCAGCTCTGCCTGCCGAACGCGGCTGGGCTGTCGCGTCGGCATGCGGAGATCCGCAGCTCCAGCGACAACACGGGCTGGGTGATCGCGGATCTGGGCAGCGCCAACGGCACCTACGTGGGCCGCCAGCGGATCACAGCCCCCCACCCCCTGCAGGACGGCGATCGGATCCAGCTGGGCCGCAACGGACCGGTGTTCTTGTTTCAGTGGGAGTCCGCCACTGCTCAGCAGAGCAGCGCTTCGAGCGCAACGGGTTCGCAGGCCACTGCTGCGACGACCACTGCTTCGAAGACCACTGCTTCGAAATCCACTTCCGGAAAGGCCCGTGCAGCAAGGCCGGCGCCGCAGCCCGCCGTGGCAGCGCAAGCTGCGGGATCCGCCCCTGCAGAGATCGACATCGGTGGGGAACGGATCAGCCTCGATCGGATCCGCTCAGCCGAGCTGCGCAGCCTGGCCCTCCACCCCCACATCTTCAGCTGGTGGGTGCTCGTCTGCCTCGGCGGTCTGCTGCTGCTGCCCTTTCCCCTGGTGTTCTGGCCCCTGCAGGTGGCAGCCCTGGCCGGCGCAGTGCTGCTGGGCTCGCGCAAGCAGCACGTTCTGGTGGTGGTGCTGCGCGACGGGCTGGCCTACCGGCGCAGCTTCTCCAACCGGATCACGGCCCTCTCACACCGCAATGGCATTCGCCGGGCCCTGGGCCAGACGGTGGAGCCATGACCTGGATCCTGCCGTTGGGCGAGACCCTGCAGATGGAGGAACTCAGCAGCCCGATCCAAATCCGGCGCGCCCTGGGGGGCGGCACCCAGGGCCAGGTGTTCGCGGTGGAGGTGGATGGCGAAGCTCTGGCCCTGAAGTGGTATCTGCCGGCGTGCCTGGCCCGTGATCCCCAGTTGGCCCGCCGCCTCAGCGACAGCATTCGCGCCACGGCCCCCAATCAGGATTTCCTCTGGCCGATCGCCCTGCTGCACCCCAGCGCCGCCAGCCGTGCTCAGATCCGCTGCCGCGACACCGGTTTCGGGTATCTGATGGACCTGAGACCGGCGGACTACGTGGGCGCCCATGAGCACGTCGCGGGCCGCATCGAGATCAGCCTGCGCTCTGTGCTGCGGGCCTGCTTCTTCCTGGCTGACGCCTTCCATGCCCTGCACCTGCGCGGCCTCTGTTACAAGGACATCTCCCTGGGCAACCTGTTCCTCCAACCCGGCAGCGGCCGCATCCTGATCTGCGACAACGACAACGTCGATGTGGACGGGCGTGACCCTGGCAGCGTGCTGGGTACGCCCGGGTTCATGGCTCCCGAGGTGCTGCTGGGCCAGGCCCGCCCCGGCGCCGACAGCGATCTGTTCTCGCTGGCGGTGCTGATCTTCAGGCTGCTCACCCGCCACGATCCGCTGAGGGGACAACGGGAGCTCGCGATTCGCTGCCTCGATGAACCCGCCCGCCGCCGCCTCTACGGCGAAGACCCCCTGTTCATCTTTGATCCGGCCGATCCGTCCAACCGACCCGATCCGATCGAGCACACCGCCGCCCTGATCACCTGGCCGATCTACCCGGAGCGGCTCAAGGACCTGTTCGAGCAGACCTTCTGCCGCGGCCTGCGCCAGCCCAGCCAGCGGGCCCTGACGGGCCAGTGGCGCCGGGCCCTGTCAATCACCCTGGACCAGCGGCAACTGTGCCGGGCCTGCGGCCAGGAGGTCTTCCCCGACGATCAGAGTGCCAGAACCTGCTGGAGCTGCGGCTCGCCGCTGCAGCCGGTCCTGCGGCTGCAGCTGGCCCATGGGGAGGTGATCGCCGCACCGGACAACGAGCTGCATCCCCATCACTTCGATGCCCTCGTACCCGAGAGCCTGCTCACCCCCCTGGCACGGGTGGAGGCCCACCCCGGCGATCCCTCAATCGTGGGACTGCGCAACCTCTCGCCGGAACTCTGGAGCGTGGAGCTGCTCAACGGCGCCGTGGTGCCGTTGCAACCCCAAAAAACCTGTAATCTCGCGCCCGTGCGACGGCTCACCACGCCGGCCGGGGCGATCACGGTGCTGCGCTGACCCCTGGCCCGTGGTGCCCCATGCCCTTCCCCAACGTTCGCCTCGCCAACCGACCGCTCCACTTCCTCTACCTGTGCGACTGCTCCGGTTCGATGGCAGCCCAGGGCAAGATGCAGGCGCTCAACCAGGCGATCCGCCAGTCGCTGCCGGGCATGGCCGAGGTAGCCCGGCAGAACCCGGAAGCCCGGCTGCTGGTGCGGGCGGTGCGCTTCGCCGACCAGGCCCACTGGCACATCGCCGAGCCCACGCCAGTGGAGCAGCTCAGCTGGATCGACCTTGAGGCCGGCGGCGTGACCGCCATGGGCGAGGCCCTGGAACTGGTGGCGGCCGCCCTGCAGACGCCACCGATGGAGGAACGGGCTCTGCCGCCGGTGCTGGTGCTGATTTCCGACGGCCAACCGACCGATGATTTCGATCGCGGCCTGCGCACGTTGATCCGCCAGCCCTGGGCCCAGAAGGCGGTGCGGCTGGCGATTGCCCTCGGCCACGACGCCGATCTGGAGGTGCTGCAGCAGTTCATCGGCCAGGATCCCGGCGGCAGCGGCCGATCAGCGCGACGCCCGCTGCAGGCCGGCAACGCCACCTCCCTGGCCCAGTACATCCAGTGGGCTTCCACGGCCGTGGTGAACGCCGCCTCCATGCCCGCCAGCCGCATGGTGCCGTCGGCAGAGGCCGCAGCCCCGGGCCCCATCCCCCTGCCGGATCTGCCTCCGACCGTGCTCGATCCCACCGACGATGTCGGTCCCCTGGTGTGGTGAGCCCCTGGCAGCCGGCCAGGATCTGCAGCCGCCCCGGAGCAGCCCACCAACGCCGCGGCCAGGTCTGCCAGGACTGGAGCGCGGCCGTCGAACTGCGCAGCCTCGATGGCCTGCCCGTGAAGGTGATGGCCGTGGCCGATGGCCACGGTGGCGCCCGGTACCACCGCAGCGACATCGGCAGCCGCCTCGCCTGCACAGCCGCCCTGACGGCCGTGGCCGCCACGCTGGAGACCAGCCGTCTGGCCGACACTGCCGCTGGCCAGCCGATGGAGCAGTGGCGACGGTGGCTGCAACAGGCGTTGCCGCTGGCCATTCTCTCCACCTGGCGAGAAGCGGTGGAGGCCGACCGGGCCAGGCGGCCGGAGCCAGACAACCCAGCGGGACAGGAGGGCGTCCCCGCACTGGAAAGCGCAGCGGCGCAAGACTGGCTGGCCTATGGCACCACCCTGGGGCTGGTGGTGCTGACACCGCACTGGTGGGGCCACACCGGACTGGGCGACTGGGACCTGGTGCGGGTGGAGGCCGAGGGCGTGGCCGTGCTGCTGGATGAGGAAGCGAACGACCCAGCCGCACCGGGGGAAGCCACCGGCAGCCTCTGCCTGCCCGACGCCGCCTCGCTGTTTGCGTCGCGCTCCGGGCTGCACCGGCTCGACAGCCCCCAGGCGCGCTTCGCCCTGCTGCTCAGCACCGATGGACTGCGCAAGTCCTGCGCCACGGATCCTGACTTCCTGGCACTTGCTGCGTTCCTGGTGAGCGCAGTCCAAGCCGGATCGACGGCTCCGGCCCATGCGTTGGATCAAGCGGCCGCACCGGCAGACGCTCCAGAGGCAAGCCAGGAGTCCACTGAGCTTCCCAGCCTGCTGGATCGCATCAGCCGCGAGGGCAGCGGCGACGATGTGAGCGTGGCCATGACCTGGTTCGAGCCTGAGGGGTCGCTCGCGGCTGAACCGGTCAATCCTGAGCGAACAAAGCCTGTGCAACGGAGGGCGGAGCAAGCAACCGCTGAGCCAACACCCGCGGCAACCGCAACGGCGAAACCAACAACGGTTCAGCCAGAAGCTTCTCAGCCAGCCAACGAAACCGCCGATGCTCCTGATGTTGGTTCCTCTGCCGTCGCCGGCAAGGGGCGACCATCCACTTCACGCCTCCTGCTGGGTCTCAGTCTGGGTCTGGCAGGAGCGCTGGCTCTGTTGAGCTCCTTGGGGCTGCTGGGGCAGCGGTCCCCACCGAGGCCTGCCACGCCCCTGAAAATGGAGCCTTCTTCCCCTGAGTCCCTGCCACCTGAGCCAGTCCGTCAGTTGGTCCAGACACTCTGCCAGGGTTCACCGGCATCGATCCGAGGCACCCTGCGCAACCGCCGCGCCCAGTTCGAGGGGCTGGGGCGGGGCACAATCGCTCCAGATCTGCTCAACGCAACCAGCACCAGCGATCCCCTCGGAGCCCTGATCGCGGCCAGCTTCGATCCGGCGCAGCGCACGATGGTGCGCGGATCAGCCCTTCAGGCTCTGGGAGCCTGTGCAGCGTTGCAGTCCGCCTTGCAGGAGCAATGGCAGCAGACCATGCCCAGCCCATCCCCATCCCGCTGATCCGCCTGCCATGAACGACTACCAGCTCGGGGCCGCCCTGCGGGAGCGGGTGCTGCAGCTTCGTTCCCAGAACCTGCCGATCGAGGGCCGTCGTCTGCAGGGGCTGGTGGGTGACCTCTGCGGCAGTGAGCAGACCGCCCTGCTGCCGGCACTGCGCCATCTGGTGTTGTCCGCCGCCTTCCACAGCGGTGCGAGCCAGGCCAGGCCCCTGGCGGATCCGCGCCTGGCGGCCCGGCTGATGGCGGAACTGCGCGAGGTGTTCGCCGTCACGATCTGTGCCCGCATGGAGGGGGTGGTCCTGGGCCTGCTGGCCCTGCCAGGGCCGATGACCCCTTCAGGCTCAGAGGCGGCACCCCATCCAGGCGGGCCCCGGCAAACCGCTGCTGTGCCAGTGGCGGTAGCAGCGGTGCCCGTAGAGGTCTCAGCCGTTCAACCGCCCGTGGTGCCACAGATGCCGCGTGCGGCACCAGCCGCCGAGGATGTCTATGCGGTGGAGGCACAGAGGGCATCAGGCGGCAGCCGGGGCCTCGTGGCCTTCCTGGCCTTTCTCACCGGCAGCCTCAGCGTGGCACTGGTGGCCGTGGTGCTGTGGATGCACCAGTCGGCGCAGCAGAGCGCCCTGCAACCGAGCGCGCCGGTGGTGCGCCAACCGGTGGCACCCCCTACCCCCGCATCTGTAAGCCAGCCTGAGCCCCCCCAGGTGCCAGAGCTGCCCGAACCTGAACCCACTCCTGAGGCCGCCACGGCGGAGCAGGCCATGGAGAGCATCCGCAGCCTCTACGAGAGCCTCAGCCGCAAAGATTTCGAGCAGGCCCGTCAGTGGTTTGCCGGCGCGGCAGCCGACCAGTTCGACGCCGCCTTCTTCGAGCAGTTCCAACAGGTGACCGTGTCGGATCTGCAGACCACCGGCAGCAATGGCAGCAGCCTCACCCTCGATGGGGTGGTGACCTTCGTCTACCCGGATGGCACCAGCCAGAGCGAGACACGCAGCTTCACGGTGGACATCGCCACCTCGCCGGCCCTGATCACGAACAGTGCCTTCGTTCGGGTGCTGCAGGCGCGCCGGTGATTCCAAAGCTCTGAATCAAGATCTCTGAATTCAGAACCCTGTATCCAAAGCTGATGCCAGCCCGATGTAGCAAGGTCCCGAAAAAATCCCGTGATGGAACCCTGCCAGGTTTCCATCGCGGGATGAGGGACATCGTCAATGCCCAAGGAAACTCCAGCGGAAGGATCAGGCGGTCCCGCAGAAGGTGACATCGGGGAACTTGAGCTTGGCCTCCTCGAGGCTCTTGCCCTTGCCCTCCTCCTGCCAGTAGTTGATCACTTCGGTGGCCTTGTTGAGGATCTCCACCCGCTCGTTATCCGTGATCCAGCTCTTGGCTTCCAGCTCGGATTTCAGGGTTTCCCAGGCATCTTCCCGGGGCCAGAAGAAATAGGCGGTGAGTGGGCTGGGGCCACCACCCACGATCTGATCCACCGCCAGGGCGACGTTGTCCGACAGCCAGAGGATCTTGAGCAGGAAGCGACCCTCATCGGCCTTGGGGGTATAGCCGGAAGGAACGCCATCTTCATCGATGGTGGCCGTGGCCAGGGCGGCGCTGCCACCGCGCATCACCGGACGGCCCTGGGTGGCGGTGTCGGCGGCAGGGGCATCCGCAGCGGCGGCCACTTCTGCGGGGGCCTCCGTCACGGCAGCGGCACTGGAGCTTTCAGCACCGGCGCTGGCGCTCTCGGCGCTGGCGGTCTCAGTGGCCGTCATGGTTTCGGCGCTCAAGGAACAAGGTCAAACAATTAACCTACCAGTCGCCAAGGCGCGACCGGCTCGATCCCGCCCATGACGCTGCGCCTGTTCCTCGATTCCGCCGACCCCAGCGACTGGGAGGCTTGGCTGCCCAGCGGGCTGTTCTTTGGGATCACCACCAATCCCAGTCTGCTGAAAAAGGCCGGCCAGCCCTGCGATCTGGACCATCTGCGCCAGCTCAGCCGCCGCGCCCTGGAGCTGCTGCCCCAGGAACTGCATCTGCAGGCCTGGGGCAGCAGCACCGCCGACCTGGTGCGCCGTGGCACTGCCCTGCATGCCATTGCACCAGACCAGATCGTCGTGAAAGTACCGGTGACCGCCACCGGTGCTGCGGCAGCGAAACAGCTGATCAGCCAGGCCATCCCCGTCACGTTCACCGCCTGTTACGAGCCGGCCCAGGTGTTGATCGCCGCCGCCCTGGGAGCCCGTTACATCGCCCCCTACCTCGGCCGCATCAGTGACCTGGGACGCGATGGTCACGCCGAGCTGATCACCATGCAGCGCTGCCTCGATGGCGTGGGCTCTGGCGTGAGGCTCCTGGTGGCCAGCCTCCGCCAGGCCAGCGATCTGACCCGCCTGGCGGAGGCAGGGATGACCACCTTCACCATGGGCCCAGCCATCGCCGCAGGGCTGTTCGCCAGTGAAGCCACCGAAGCCGCCGTCGCCCAGTTCGAGCAGGATGCGATCGCCTGATCGGCACCGCCTGATGTCCCCCCGTGCCGTTCTGCTCTTCGACATCGACGGTGTGATCCGGGATGTCGGCGGCAGTTATCGGCGCGCCATCGTGGAAACGGTGCACCAGTTCAGCGGCCAGCGCCCTGAGCCCGGTGCCATCGACACCCTCAAAAGTGAAGGCTGCTGGAACAACGACTGGGAAGCCTCGCTGGAGCTGCTGCGCCGCTCAGGTCATACCCCGCTCCCAGCCTTCGAAGCCCTGGTGGACGTGTTTGGCGGCTTCTACTTCGGTGGCGACCCCGAGGGGGATTCCAGTCTGTGGCAGGGGTTCATCGGCAGCGAACCGCTGCTGGTGGAATCTGATTTCTTTGCTGCGCTGACCAGGGCCAACGTGGCCTGGGGCTTCGTGAGCGGTGCGGAGCCCCCGTCCTGCCGCTACGTGCTGGAGACACGGCTGGGGCTGCGCGAGCCCCCGCTGATCGCCATGGGCCAGGCTCCCGACAAGCCCGACCCCACGGGCCTGCTGCTGCTTGCCAGCCAGCTCACGGGCGCAGCGCTGGATCAGGCGAGTCCGCCGATCGCCTACCTGGGCGACACCGTGGCGGATGTTCTCACCGTGCAGCGGGCTCGGCAGCACTGCCCTGCTGTCCGCTTCCTCAGCCTGGCCGTCGCCCCACCCCACCTGCAGGTCCCGGAAGCCATCGACCTCCGAGCTGCCTACGAGGCCCGGCTGATCGAAGCCGGAGCCGATGTGGTGCTGCCCTGCACCAGGGCCCTCGAACCCGAAGCCCTGTTGCGCTGGCTCAGCGCTCCATCGCCGCCGGCGCCTTGAGAGCAGCAGCCGTGAGGACCTCGTGGCCCTGCTCCGTCACCGCCACGTCATCCTCGATGCGGATGCCGATCCCCTTCCAACGCTCCTCGATCGCCGGCTGGCCCTCCGGCACCGGCAACCGATCGCTCACGTACAACCCCGGCTCCACGGTGAGCACCATGCCGGGCTCGAGCGCCACTGGATGCTCGCCGAGCCGGTAGGCGCCCACATCGTGCACGTCGAGACCGAGCCAGTGGCCGGTGCGGTGCATGTAGAGATGGCGGTAGGCGCCCTGCTCGATCACGCTGTCGGCCGAGCCCCGCAGCAGGCCCAGCTCCAGCAGGCCCTCCACCAGCACCCGCACCGCCGTGTCGTGGACCTGTTCGGCGGTGGCCTCCGGCCGCACCACCGCCACGGCCGCCTCCTGGGCCGCCAGCACCAGCTCGTAGAGGGTCCGTTGCTCGGCGCTGAAGCGGCCGCCCACCGGAAAGGTGCGGGTGATGTCGCCGTTGTAGTAGTCGCCCAGGCTGCAGCCGGCATCGATCAGCAGCAGGTCGCCATCCCGCAGCTCGGCGGCATTGGCGGTGTAGTGCAACACGCAGGCGTTGTCGCCGCCGGCGACGATCGAGCCGTAGGCCGCTCCGCGCGCGCCCCGTTCGAGGAAGTGCTGCTCGATCACCGCCTGAACCTGCCGCTCCAGCAGGCCCGGCCGCGTCACCCGGCGAGCCAGTTCGTGGGCTTCGGCGGAGATCCGCGCCGCTTCCCGCAGCCGCTCCAGTTCCTCGGGGCTCTTGCGCAGGCGCAACTCATGCAGCATCGGACAGGGGGCGACCAGCCCCAGGGCGGCGCTGCCGGTGCGGGGGGCCCGATCCAGCTGGTGGGCCCAGGCCTGCAGCACCAGCGGCTCCACCGCGGGATGCCGTCCCACCCGGAAAGCGATGCCCTCGGCACCCTTGAGGTAGTCGGCCAGCCGCTGGGGCAGCTCGGCGATCGGATGGGCCCGATCAGCGCCGAAGCGCTCCACCGCCCCTTCACAACCCCAGCGGAACCCATTCCAGACCTCAGCAGTCGGATCCCTGGGTTCCACGAAGAGCACGAAGGGATGCTCGGGGCAATGGGGCAGGAACAGGGCCACCGCCCCGGGCTCATCGAAGCCGGTGAGATACCAGAAATCACTGTTCTGGCGGAAGGCATGCTCCACATCGGCGTGGTGCGTCGCCAGGGAGGAGGCCGGGATCACCGCCGCCACGCCACCGAGGCGGTGCAGGAAGCGTCCGCGCCGCTCCGCATAGGCCGCGGCGTCAATCGGAGGCGGGCTGGCCATGGGCGGCGGAACGGCTCGACAGCCAGAAGTTGGAACAGCCGGTTTAATACAGAGACCGCGCAAGTTGCGTGCCTTGGGCCCGGAACGGCCAGCACGCTTCCCGGTTGTTGACGCCGCCCCTGCGATCGCTCACCTCTCCACCACCTCCGTCCCCCCCCACGCGCCCGTCGCCGGATGAACGATTACCTCGTCCTCGGCGTGTTGGTGGTGGTGATGCTGCTGGGCTCGGCGGTGTGCTCCGGTGTCGAGGCCGCCCTGCTCACCGTGAGCCCGATCCGGGTGCATGAGCTGGCCCATCGTCCTCGGCCATCCGGCAGCGCCCGCCGCCTTGAGCAGCTGCGCAACCGCCTGGGCCGCACCCTGTCGGTGCTGGTGATCGTCAACAACACCTTCAACATCTTCGGCAGCCTGATGGTGGGCGGCTTCGCCAGCTGGGTGTTCAGCCGCCACAACATCGATCCCGTCGCCCTGCCGCTGTTCTCGGTGGGGCTCACCCTGCTGGTCATCCTGCTGGGCGAGATCCTGCCCAAGGCCCTCGGCAGCCGGCTGGCGCTGCCGGTCTCCCTGGCCAGCGCGCAGAGCCTGACGCTGCTCCTGAAGCTGATGCTGCCCCTGGTGCTGGTGCTGGAACGCCTGCTGCCTGGCATCAGCGATGAGAATGAGCTCAACACCGACGAAGAGGAAATCCGACTGCTGGCCAGGCTCGGCTCCCAGAAAGGGCAGATCGAGGCCGACGAGGCCGCCATGATCGCCAAGGTGTTCCAGCTCAATGACCTCACCGCCAGGGATCTGATGGTGCCGCGGGTGGCGGCCCCCACCCTGCAGGGCCAGGCCAGCCTCGAGAGTCTGCGGTCCAACCTGCTGTCCAACCCGGCCTCCTGGTGGGTGGTGCTGGGCGAGGAGGTCGATGAGGTGCTGGGGGTGGCAAACCGCGAACGGCTGCTCAGTGCCCTGTTGCAGCAGGAAGGCGCGATGACCGCCGCCGAGCTGTGCGAGCCGGTGGAATACGTGCCGGAGATGATTCGCGCCGATCGGCTGCTCACCGGCTTCCGGCGGAACAGCAGCGGCATCCGCGTGGTGGTGGATGAATTCGGTGGCTTCGTGGGGGTGATCGGCGCCGATGCGGTGCTGGCGGTGCTGGCCGGCTGGTGGCGCCGCCCCCAGACCGGTGGGGACAACCTCGCCCTCAACGTGGAGCAGGAACAGCCGTCATGACCTCCCCCTCGCTGAGCCACGGGTCCCGCCGGGGCTCCGCACCACCAGCCCATCGCCCGAGGCTGACGCCCCCGCCCACCGCTGAGCGCTGCCTGCTGCTGCTGCGCCGCTGGCGGGCAGAGCTGCAGCTCAGCCCCCGCGAAACCACCCTGCTTGGACCGGAGCTGGCAGGGCTGGACCGGCAACTGCAGCGTCTGGAGCAGAAGCAGCCGCGCCTGGCCGTGTTCGGCCGGGTGGGGGTCGGGAAATCGAGCCTGCTCAATGCCCTGCTTGGCGAGGAGGCCTTTGCCACGGATGTGGCCCATGGCTGCACCCGTCGCCAGGCGAGCCGGCCCTGGCAGCAGCCGATCGCGGGGCTGAGCGCCGTTGAGCTGGTCGACACGCCGGGGATCGACGAGATCGCCGCCGAAGCGCGTTCCCGGCTGGCGGCCCGTCTGGCCCTCGGCGCTGATCTGGTGCTGCTGGTGCTGGATGGTGATCTCACCAGCGTCGAGCTGGAGGCGCTTGAACCCTTGCTGGCCAGTGGCAAACCGCTGCTGCTGGTGCTCAACCGCTGCGACTGCTGGCCCGAGCCGGAACGCCAGGCGCTGCTGGCCAGCATCCGCCGCCGGCTCCCCGCCGCCGCCCGC